>DEBE01000226.1 GCA_002348425.1 Alphaproteobacteria bacterium UBA2964
ATTGAGATATACAGTAGGGAAACTGGAAATCATGCCCAACTCACCAAACGCTGTAGCCAGCCAAGCTGAATTTTCTATTGATCTACGACACCCAAATAAGGAATTTTTAGAAACAAAGGGTAAACAAATTAGCGAGACTTGCAGTGAGGCTGCTCCGCCATGTGAATGCAAAATTATGCAAACCTTTGATAAGCCGCCAGCAAAATTCAACCCCAAAATCGTCACTGAAATCGAGCAAATAGCGAGTGACTTAGGTTATCCAAATATTATACTACCGTCAGGTGCATTTCATGACGCTGGTATAATGGCTTCTTACTGCCCCACTGCCATGATCTTTGTACCTTGCGCCGGCGGAATTAGTCATAACGAAGCAGAATTCGCCTCACCAACTGACTTGGTAGCTGGAGCAAAAGTACTCGCAGCGTGTCTTGCTGACTTGGCCGCATAAAAATGAATTGGAACTCGTTAGATGGCTAAAAAAAAGAATGAAAAAATAAATTTATTGGGAAAACCTTTGAAAATACTCAATATCGGATTGGAGAAATTTTCAAAGGAACTTAAAGAAAACAAGACTCCAGCAACCCAATTAGACTGGAAACCACCGGCGGGCGGTGATAGGGAGCTCGCCAAATTACTCTCTAAATTGGGTATCTAATGGGGAATATTCTTGGATGGAACTAATCGAAAAAGCAAACCAAGAAGCTATCAGGCGTATGTTGAGCGCGGATCCCGTTCTCATTGACGTTGTGTATGCCAAAGATGTTATACCGAATCTGAAAGATAAAATGGTCCTTCACGCCGGACCTCCTATCAGTTGGGATAGAATGTGCGGACCTATGCAGGGCGCGATCGCTGGGATTGCAGTATTTGAAGGTTGGGCATCGAATATCGAAGAGGCATTCAAAATAGCAGCCGGCGGCGACATTACGTTCGATTCAAACCATCATCATGACGCGGTTGGGCCGATGACAGGAATTACAACTCTCAGTCAACCCATGCTCGTTGTCGAAAATCTTGCAGCTGGCAATCGTTCCTATTGTGCAATTAATGAAGGTTTAGGAAAGGTAATGCGCTTTGGAGGCAACGATAGCGAAGTTCTAGAAAGACTCACATGGATTCGAGATGTTCTTGGCCCTTCGATGGGCAAGGCTTTGAGAGAATTGGGAGGTCTCGAACTCAAACCCTTGATCGCACGTGGCTTGTCGATGGGCGACGAAATGCATCAACGAAATGTAGCTTGTTCAGGTTTAGTGCTTCGTACCCTCGCTGGAGCTATGGCTAGGACTACCCATGATTTTAAGTCTCTTTCTGAGGCACTCACATTTATAGGCTCCAATGATCAATTTCATCTTAATATTGCCATGGCAATGGGAAAGTCCATCATGGATCCCGTTTGCGACATCGAAGGATCCTCTGTTGTGACCGCCATGGCACGTAATGGAACTGACTTTGGGATACGTGTAAGCGGGACAGGCGATGAATGGTTTACAGCTCCAGTAGAAATGCCGGAAGGTCTCTATTTTGCCGGATTTACAGAGGCAGACGCTAATCCTGATATGGGAGATTCTACAATTATAGAAACTATTGGACTCGGCGGATTTGCAATGGGTGCCGCCCCAGCGGTTGCCGGATTTGTTGGCGCAGGCGCAGCTTCCGACGCCGCAAACTATACCCGACTCATGGATGAAATCTGTGTTAGTACAAACCCAGAGTGGACAATACCTGCCTTGGACTATCTTGGTGTTCCCACTGGTATTGATGTCCGCCTCGTCGTCGATACAGGAATCGCCCCTACAATAAATACAGGAATAGCACACCGGGAGCCTGGTGTGGGACAGGTGGGGGCTGGCGTAGTCAGGGCCCCGTTGGCTTGCTTTGAAAAAGCTGTCCGCCGTCTCGCAGAGAAATTAGGTGTAGAAGAATGACTTACATCCTTAACAAAGTATACCAGGGGTTTTACAAAGACTCTGTAGCATTAATGCGTCTATCGCGGGAACTTAAAGAGTTGGAAGGTGTTAATGAGGCTGCGCTCATGATGGGCTCGCCTTCCAACAAAGAGATTTTGGCAAATGCCGGCTTACTTACGGATAGGGGAAGAATAGGGACTGGGGGTGACCTCATCCTCTCAATCCAGGCAGTTGATGCGAGTACTGCCGATGCCGTATTGGCTGCAGCCGAATCAAATTTTCAGCGCCAAGATAAAGTTTTTAATAGTGAAAATAGTTGGAAGCCCAAAACGATCCGGGCTGCAATCAGGGAAGAGCCTGACGCCAATTTTGCACTTATATCCGTTCCCGGTGAATTTGCAGCTTGTGAAGCTCGGAGGGCCCTAAATCACGGCTTAAATGTAATGATTTTCAGCGATAATGTCTCGATAGAAGAAGAACTCGAGCTAAAGCAGTTGGCCCTGGAAAAGGAACTGTTGATGATGGGTCCAGACTGCGGAACTGCAATTCTCGATGGCATTCCCATTGCTTTTGCCAATAAAGTTAATCGAGGAAGCATTGGTATAGTTGGTGCATCAGGAACAGGAATCCAAGAAGTGACTTCTTTAATTTCAAATAATGGGGGTGGAATCTCGCATGCTATCGGGGTTGGCGGTCGGGACCTGAATAATGAAATTGGCGGTCTGACAACACTCGCTAGCATAGAACTTTTAGACAAAGATGAAGCAACAAAACATATAGTTTTGATTTCCAAACCTCCCGGAGAGAAAATTCTTACAAAAATACTAAAGCGAGTGAGCCAATCCGAAAAGCACTTCACTATTTGTTTTCTTGGGACCACTGGCCTAGCCCTACCTTCTAATGCCCACACTGCAAATACCTTAGAGCAAACAGCACAAATTGCGCTTGGTCGAGACAAAATTAAAAATTCTGGAAAAATTAAGCCAAAAGTAATTAGGGAAGGAAAAGAAATAAGAGGACTTTATTCCGGCGGAACCCTGGCTGCAGAAACGCAAATAATTTTTCTTGAATCTGGCCAAGAGGTTTCATCAAATGTTCCCGTTCCGAGAGCACAGACACTATCCGAAAATAATAATGTCCACAAAATTATTGATTTAGGGGACGATCTCTATACCCAAGGTCGCCCTCACCCTATGATTGATCCTGAGATTCGCAAAGAATTTTTGCTTCAGGCATATGATGATAAAAACGTTAGCATTATCATAGTCGATATAGTTATAGGGTTTGGAGCACACCCAGACCCCGCAGCTAGTTTAGCCAATATTCTAAAAAATATTATATCCGATACACCTCCAGTTATTGTTGCCTCCGTCATTGGGACGGAGCATGATCCACAAGTTAGATCTAAACAAATAAAGACGCTGAGAGCCGCGGGTGTTTTTGTTGCAGAATCAAATGCCGATGCCGCGAGAATTGCACTCCAACTAACGGGGATAAAAAATTAAAAAGGAAACGCTATGACTTTAAGCGTAACCATTCCAGAAAAACTAGTCATCGCTATTGGCGGGAACGCCACCCACCCAGAAGATATAGTGGGCACTTCGCAAGAACAAATGGACATAGCTGAAAAAACAGCCAAGGCATTACTCCCTCTTACCCAATCCATACCACAGTTAATAATAACGCACGGCAATGGGCCGGTAGTGGGTAAAATTTTAATGAGGCAAGCCATGACCCGCGACCGCGTGGCTCCAATGCCGCTTGATATTTGTGTGGCCCATAGCCAGGGAGGCATAGCTTACCTCCTTATGCAGGCACTCGAGAATTCTTTACGCGAAGCAGATAATGACCGGCACGTCGCCTGTCTTTTAACTCAAGTTGAGGTTGATAAAGGTGATCCGGCATTTAGAAATCCCACTAAGCCAATCGGCCCATTCTTTGATGAAAAAGAAGTCGAAGGCGTTGAAAAAGAGTTAGGATGGAGAATGGCCGAAGATGCAGGGCGGGGTTGGCGTCACGTTGTACCATCACCTATTCCAACACACATTTGTGATATTTCTTTAATTGAAGCACTGGCTATGCGTGGGACAGTTGTTATTGCCGGGGGTGGCGGTGGCATACCAGTCATTCGCGAACCAAATGGTGTGCGACGGGGGGTTTCGGGAGTGGTTGATAAGGATTTGACATCGGCCCTTATGGCTAATGTTCTCAAAATAGATACTTTTATAATCCTGACTTCCACTCCAAAAGTTGCAATAAATTTCGGAAAGCCCAATCAAAAATTCCTTGATGATGTGACCCTATCAGAAATCAAGGCTCTAAATTTAGAGGGTCACTTTCTACCTGGAAGTATGGGGCCCAAGATTGATGCAGCTATTCGATTTCTGGAGGGTGGCGGAAAACATGTTGTAATAGCTGACCTGGAACAGGCAATAGAAGCTCTTAACGGAGAAACAGGGACCCATATTTTTCATGAAAACTCCTAACGCCAATGCTCACGATGAATTCGAGCTACTTATTGCGGGTAAATTCGCCCACGAAATAATTGAAAAAACGGGAACAGGTCAAGTTACTGCTATTTTTAAACGCAGTATTTATATCAACTTATGTGATGACTTGATTTGTTTAGGGGGAAACTCACTAACTTTAGGACCTCTTAATATTCAAACTAATCTGCCGAAAACAATGGATTGGGAAGCAACGGGTATTAGGATCAATGACCGGGTTCATAATTCTGCTTATAGAATGACATTGGGCAATCTACTAAGTTTTTCAAGCCGCAAAATAAAGGTTTGGGTTCCCCAAAAAAATATTTACGCCATCCCGTCAAAAGTCCAGGCTGGCCTAGAAACATTACTAATCCTTGCGCAGAAATATTTTCCAGTAGACGGGCTTGCCTCTCTAGTTCTGTATAATGATAAAAAAACCAACATACTTGATATTGCAAAACCAGCAATTGATGAACTTTCGGATATATTTCGGCTTAGAGTTTTTGATAAGTCAGTCAATTCGCTAATCGGTCTTGGGCCCGGATTAACACCATCCGGAGACGATTTTCTTGTCGGCATGCTGGTAGCCCTTAATTCATTGGGTGAAAAAAAATTATTAAAATTTTTGGTGAAGGAAATTAACAGCGCTGCGTCAAGAACTAATGACATTAGCAAGGTACATCTCAAGGCGGCCTCTCGGGGATTAGGAGCGGAACCGCTGCATTCAGTCATCAGAGGTATCTTACATAATGATACTGAGGAACTCAGAAAATCCTTGAGAAATATAGATAACATAGGTCACTGCTCTGGGTGGGACGCTCTCGCAGGAATCATTATAACGCTAAAAGCTTGGTTAAAGTTTCTTAAGTAATTTCTATAATAGCCGCGCCATCGCAGCGTGGATCCGATGCACCCTCAACCAAACTATCATTATGCCGAACAACGGCGCCGGCATGCCCCATCATTTCTTCAAAACTACCAACTATTTCGATATCGTGACCGGCATCAATTAATTTATCAAAAACAAGTTGCTCGAAACGATTTTCTAATCGCAACTTAGATGTTTCCTCTCCCCAGGTTCTTCCCAGCAGCCAGCGTGGAGCGGAAATTGACTCTTCTAGTCCCTGCCCAAATTGCACATACCGTGTAAATATTTCTGCTTGGGTTTGTGGTTGCCCTTCACCCCCCATAGTGCCGTATACCATGGTTCTTCCGTCCTTTAATTTCGCCATCGCGGGATGAATAGTATGAAAAGGACGCCGAAATGGTATTAATGAGTTTGTCTTACCACTGCCTAGTCCGAAACTCGTTCCCCGATTCTGCCATACCACGCCTGTACTAGGCAAAACCAATCCAGAACCAAACTCCCAGTAGATACTTTGGATCAAGCTAACGGCACATCCATCACGATCTATTGCCCCAAGCCAAACCGTATCCCCCCGTGGGCCTGGTACTGGCCACGACAATGCATGATTTGGATCAATTTGATCTGCCATATCATCCAAGACATCTCCAGACAAAAATTCGAGGGGATCAATTGTCATATATTTAGGATCAGAAATATATTTATCACGTACTTTAAAGGCCTGCTTAGTCGCCTCCACAATTGTATGGATGTGACCGTAACTCTCGGACCTAAAAACTGGCATTCGATCGATTAATCCAAGAATCATCATTGAAGCGAGGCCCTGGGTTGGAGGAGGCATAGTGTATACGGTACCGCATTTTAAAGAGATGGATAAAGGTTTAACTCCAAGAGAGGAATGGCGTCTAAAATCTTCAATCCGCAAAGGGCTTCCACAAGACACGAGTTCACTGGCTATCGTTTCTCCTACATCTCCCTGATAGAAATCGTCTAAACCCACCCTGCTCAAATAATCAAGGGTATTTGCCAGAGCGGGAAATTTTAAGTTTTGACCAACTTTTGGTATGGTTCCATTTATTAGAAATGTATCGGAAAAACCGCTCGTATCCTTAAGCTCGTTAAACTTTTCTGACAAATTTCGGTTCAAAGTTCCGGTAACCGGAACCCCTTCACGCGCATACTTAATCGCATCCTCGAACAAACGGGGAAGTGGTATTTTACCTCCGCGACGTTTACTTTCTTCCAAAGCCATCTGCCACCCTGATACTGCTCCGGCAACAGTTAAAGCGGCTAACGGCCCGCGGGATGGAATATCATCGAGTCCTCTATCTCGATAGAAACTCACGTCTGCTTTACGTGCGGCCGCACCACAGGCATCTATT
>DEBE01000236.1 GCA_002348425.1 Alphaproteobacteria bacterium UBA2964
ACGGGTGCGTTACCCGCGACAATCAATGCTGTAGTAAACGCACTCAACCCGCTTGGTATTACACACATCGATATGCCGGCAACACCCCACCGAATCTGGCAAACAATTCAGAATGCAAAGTCAGAAAAAATTTAACACATCTTTAACTCACTGGAAAAAGGGAGAAAAAATTGGTGAACCCATCGATAGCAGGTAAGGTTTGCATTGTGACCGGGGGCAGCCGAGGTCTGGGAAGAGCAATGACCCTTGCACTTACTAAAGCTGGAGCCAAAGTCGTTGCTCCAAGCCATATCCCGGATGATATTCCTATAATTGAAACTGAGGTTGCAAAAACAAAGGGTAATAGTGGCGGTGAAGTACTCGCTATGGCTACCGACCTCCGTAGTGCGGATCAATGTGCAAACGTAATAAAAGTTGCTTTGATGAAGTTTGGAACGATCGATATGATTGTAAATAATGCTGGGCTGGGGATGAGACCTTTCAGCGAGAATTTTATGACCAAACGTACAAAGTTTTGGGAGGCCGATATTGGTCAAGTTCAGACTACTTTCGATACCAACATAATGGGCCCATTTCATATGGCAACTCTTGCTGTGCCCCATATGATTAAAAAAAAGTGGGGTCGAATTGTAAATGTAACCACTAGTATTGGGACGATGCAACGCAATGGTTTCTTTCCCTATGGGCCATCCAAAGCGGCACTAGAAGCAGCTTCTAACATTTGGGCAGAGGACCTCGCAGATACCGGCGTTACCTGTAATGTACTTATACCAGGCCGAGCGGCTGATACGGCTATCATGCCGGAAAGATGGCGTAAATTCGGGAGTCACCATTCAGGAAAAGAACCAGCTGACCCTGCGGTAATGGGACCGCCGATCTTGTGGCTCGCATCATCGGAATCGAACAAAATAACCGGTCAGCGTTTTGAAGCTGACAAATGGGACACCTCAATTGATCCGACAACCGCCGCAATAGGACAAATGCAACCGGCGGGATTCAATTTACGTAGTCCCGAGTAAAATTAGGAAATTTAAAACCATTAATAATACTTAAGGGATTTAAAATGGGGGAATTTGGAATAGGCCAACCGGTCCCGCGAACGGAAGACCCGAGACTGCTGCAAGGCCGCGGCCAATATGGTGATGACTTTAAATTTGTTGATGAATGTTTTGGGTATATTCTGCGATCTCCGCATTCAAATGCCAAAGTTATTTCCATCAATACCGAGGCTGCGCTGAGCGCTCCCGGAATTTTGCTTGTCTTAACCGGCGACGACTGGAAAACCGCAAGTTTTGCTCCTTTCCCAATTGCGGTGCAAAGGGAACAAAGAGATGGTTCCGCTATGTTCACCGCCCCAAGATCTGCATTATCTTCGGATAGAGTGCGTATGGTCGGAGATGAAATAGCGTTTATAGTTGGAGAAACCTACGCTCAAGCAAAAGAAGCAGCTGAGCTTATTGCTGTAAAATATGAAATTTTACCAAGCATAACCTCGGCTGCTGCAGCCATCGAGCCAGATGCTCCAGCTATTTGGGAGGAATGTCCCAATAATGAATGTTTTTTCTTTGAACTCGGCAACAAAGAAAAAGTTAAAGAAGCTATGGAAAATGCACATCACGTAACCAAAATAAACTATTATATAAACCGTATTTCTGCCAATCCTATGGAGCCAAGAGTATCCATTGGAATTTACGCTGAAAAATTTGACCGATACACCCTTTATACAAGTACGCAGAGTGTGCATGGCATTCGCGATCACGTCTCATCTGTCCTAAAAATTCCTCCATCCAAGATTCGCGTCATCGCAGGGGATGTTGGAGGAGCATTTGGCATGAAAGGTGATATTTATCATGATCAAGTCCTAGTCCTTTGGGCCTCAAAGCTTTTAGGAAGACCAGTAAGGTGGGTAGCAGACCGAACCGAATCACTAATGTCGGACAATCACGCTCGCGACAATCACGTCACAGCTGAATTAGCTTTGGACAAAGATGCGAAGTTTTTAGCTTTCAAAGTAAATACTATAGCTAATCTTGGAGCATACCTCGGGTCAATGACACCCCACTCCATGACAAATAACCTCGGTGGCTTGGCCGGGGTATACACTACCCCCCATATTTATACATCAGTTTCAGGGGTTTTCACTAATACTAATTGGGTGGGACCATATCGGGGTGCTGGCCGACCAGAAGCTAGCTTAGCCATTGAAAAAGCAATTGACCGGGCCGCAAATGAGTTGGGGATTGACCGAGTGGAAATAAGGAAACGTAACTTGATCCCAGTTAAATCAATGCCTTATCAGACTGGATTAATTTTTAAATATGACTCTGGGGATTTTCCAAATCTTCTTAACAAGGCGGTAGAGTTGGCAAATTACGCTAGTTTTGAAACACGACGAAAACAAGCTAGCCAGAGAGGAAAATTACGAGGAATTGGCATCGCATTTGCAATTGAACAATCTGCTGCCCCTATTGAAGAGTTCGCCGAAATACGTTTCGATCCATCTGGCCACTGCACTTTGGTGATGGGAACCTTGGCCCAAGGTCAAGGGCATGAAATTACTTTTAAGCAACTTATAAATGAGATGCTTGGTATTGAGCTAAAAAATATTACCCTTTTACAAGGGGATACGGATATTGTAGCCCATGGCCGAGGTACATTTGGCTCAAGGTCTGCTGGTAATGGAGGCGGAGCCCTAAGGCTAGCAAGTGACAGAATTATCGAACGTGGAAAGAAAATTGCCGGACATCTATTGGAAGCGGCTGAGACCGACATCAAGTTTCAAAATGGTAGATTTTTGATCGATGGAACCGACCAATCTGTCAGTATTGAGGATGTTGCTAAAACCGCCTATTCACCATTGACATTACCTTTAGAAATTGAGCCTACTCTTGTTGCTTCGGCTGCTTTTAAACCTAGTGCGCCTACTTTTCCCAACGGCTGTCACTTTTGTGAGGTGGAAGTCGACCCAGAGACCGGTATAACGGAAATCAAAACATATATTGTAGTCGACGATGTAGGGACCGTAATAAACCCCATGCTGTTAGAAGGACAAATCCACGGAGGCATTAGTCAGGGGTTAGGGCAAGCAATTTGTGAAGACCTAAATTATGACCCAGAAAATGGACAATTGATCTCCGCATCATTTCTAGATTACTGCATGCCTCGAGCGGATAATATGTGTTCAATTGAAGTTATCCCTGCGAGCGTTCCTTCACCGACCAATCCTCTAGGAATAAAAGGCGCCGGCGAAGCCGGTTGTGTAGGGGCTCTACCTTGTATTCAAAGTGCACTAATTGACGCTTTGAAACATTTGGGCATAAACGACATTCCTATGCCGGCTACGCCATTTAAACTTTGGACTTTACTTTCACAGGACCATAAAACCTAACTTTTTAGATTTCTAGAGCACAAGTTCTAAAACCAGCTATAACATCTCGGCGGTCACAAGTATAAAAATTACGGAATGTATTCCAAATAATTCTATCGCGAGTAGCCCAAGATCCCCCCCGCAAAACCGCATGGTTGCCATCAAACCAGGGCCTAGAATAATCTTCATATGGATCGGCGACGAAACCCTCGAAAGGAGAAAAAACCGATTGCGTCCATTCCCAGACATTTCCTAACATTTGCCGACAACCATAGGCACTATCACCCTGAGGGAATGCCGCAACATCTACTGGTCCACCAAATCTCCCATCAAGATTGGCCTGTTCTGGTTTGGCTGGTTTATTTCCCCAAGGATACCGGTTTTTGGGGCCACCAAGGTTATCAGAGTTACTTTGAGGAATTCGTGAAGCCGCGACTTCCCATTCCCCTTCCCAAGGCAAGCGTCTAGCAGCCCACTTACACCATGCCTGAGCTTCATACCAGCAGACGTGCACCACAGGTTGGTTTTCTGGAAGTGATTTCAGCTGATTATAGGTTTTAACAAACCAATCACCATCAACTTTTCTCCAATAAACTGGTTTTTCAGCATTCACATGATTTCGCCACTGCCAACCTGCTTTTGTCCAAAACTCTTCACGTTGATAACCATCTGCATCCACAAATTCTCTAAACTCTGCATTAGTTACCGGTGCTTTTGAAATTGAGAATGGCTTAACTTCATAGCCTTGTCCCCATTTTTCGTTGTCCATAAAATATGGAGCCTTTGGCGAAGTTCCAAGCATATGGATGCCCCCAGGAATTTGAACATCACCGTGGTAGGGCCCCAACTCCAAAATATCTGAAGGGATTTCCTGAGCAAAGATCGGTTCCGGATACCCTAATGTTTGGCGGGTATAAGTAAATGCTTCGTCATGCATGTCTTCATGGAAAACAACAAGTTGCGTAAAGTAAGAATTCTCAGCAGACGAGTATTCAGCTGAGCCCAGTCGTGATATAATTGATTCTCTTACATTTTCTCGATATTTTATTGTCTCCTCTCTGCTAAGCAGGGCAAGGTCCCAACGTGTGCTATGAGCCACGGCCATTGAATCATACAAATCATCTATATTTTTAATAATCGGATTGAGATGATCCCTATCACGTAAAATAAATTTTTCACAGAACCAACCAATATGTCCAATTTCCCAAAGCATAGGATTAACAATACTCATGCGAGGACCTATTAACTGTTGATCATCAAGATCTTTGGTGAGATTCATAGTCCTTGCATCAGCATCGCGAACGATCTCTTCTAGATAGCGGCTTGGAACAGTTTGTATCCTAGGAAATTTTGACATAACTCAATAAGGATAATGCATACACAACAAAAAAAACAATTTACTTAATTTAAAACAGTAATTTTTATCACTCATAGTTGACCGAGCGGATAGACGATACTGTCAACCTATGGGATAAGGGTTACGGAAAAAGATTCTTAACATGATAAAAGAGAGGACAATACTGTGGAATTCGAAAACACATTCGAAGTTCCTGTACCATTGAATGAGGCATGGGACATTTTGATGGATATCGAAAGAATTGCTCCCTGCGTGCCAGGTGCAGAACTTACAGAAATAATTGATGAAAAAACCTATAAAGGTAAAATTTCTGTCAAATTAGGGCCAGTTGCCTTGATATTCAACGGACAGACTACTTTTGAGGAATTGGATAAAGAAAATCACAGCGCAAAGTTAAAAGCGCAGGGAACAGACTCTAAAGGTCGTGGCGGAGCCCATGCTAATGTCACATTTTACATGGAACCCTCCGACCAAAATACTAAAATTATCATCAGTACAAATTTGCAGCTTTCCGGAGCAGTCGCGCAATATGGGCGCGGTGTTGGGATGATACAGGATTTGTCCCAGCAAATTGTCGGTCAATTTGCAAATAATTTAGCGAAGGATGTTATTAACCCAACTAAAGGGGTGGAAGGGGATTCATCTTCCCCATCAACGTTAAAAGACCTAACTAAAAATCAAGAACCTAAGGCCAATGCCCCTGTGCAAATGGGAAGTTTAGGGCTTCGCGTTCTTTGGAACGCTATTAAGAGGTTGTTTGGTATCAAGTAATTTAAATTAATACTCAATGCATTGAAGCTTTAACAACCTTATTTCGACCTTTACGAGTTTTCATCACCGTTGGTCCCGCTTGATGATGAATTAATTTCCATAAGCTACCCTCACGATAAAATAAGTTGGTAGCAACCAAAGTTCCTTCCTGCATTTCTTCTAGACAGATTACACTTGCGGTATCACCAAAAAAATTTACTTTTTCATCACTACATTTAATTTGGGGTGCCCCTGGGCTTGATAAAATAACGGTCCAGCTTTTTATAACTTCATCGCGATCAAAAACCGGCTCCCATCCAGGGTGGATGCATGAAACAGGAACTTCTTTGGACCAAAGGTCATTCATAGCTTTCACATCACGATCCGCAAACGCTCTATAAAAGGCCTCATTTGCAAATAATATTGCGTCTTGTTCTAACAAAATTTTCACCCACTAATTTTAAACTAGCTTTTAATACTTAAAAAAATCACCTGTTTCATATATGAACACAGTAAAATTTTTCTCTACACCTCCACTCACCCCACATAGACCTTCCTTAATGCAGAAGAGTTTTCTGAATAATAATTCTTCCAAATTTAGAGGATAGCGGCGCTTTATGCGAACCTCTTCTGAAACACTGACACAAGTTTTTCATACTCCTAAATGAATTGTAATTTTTCGGGAGTTATTTTAGATTTTTTTTTGATGATAACCTACACCGTCTGTGCCTAAGAATCTCGACTTTGCCCGTTTCCACCTTTTCTTTTAGTCAATCAATATTTTAGTCCAAACATAACGGCAGGAAACCAAAAAGAACAATTGAATAGTCCAGAAAAGAACTATTAAAAAAAACGTAGTTCTTAATCGCAATCAATTTACTACTCCCAAAATGAATAAACTTTTACAATCTATTTATTATCTGTAAATAAAGTATAACTAATGCACAGAGAGATGATTGAGCTAAAGTGCTAGGTGAATATGCTGCAAATAGCTACAAAAGGTGTTGTGCACAATGTCTAATCCAAAGATGATCAAAACAACTTGTGGAATCGACAAATATCACCAATTACGAAGAGACACTTCTTTGTTGGGAAAATTAAGACTTTTCTGGTTCATCGCGATTGCCACTCTGAGAGATTTTAATAAATAATTACGAACATTAGTATTCCGGGATTTGCCTCTTTTTCGGACACAACCTATCGATTTGACCTTTTACTGTGTCAAATCTGTTTCAAAACTGCATTTCTTTGAAAACTGACCGATCCCGTGATACGGTAACTATCTGGAATATATGGTGGAAAGGTGGCGCGCCCGGGAAGATTCGAACTCCCGACCCCTAGATTCGTAGTCTAGTGCTCTATCCAGCTGAGCTA
>DEBE01000056.1:0-1142 GCA_002348425.1 Alphaproteobacteria bacterium UBA2964
CCGCGGAACTTTAACCAAGCAGGAAAACAATGCCCTATTATTGCACCCGCAGCAGCCAAAACACCCATATCCGGGCCGAACTGAATGGCGATAAATGTCGCAAGAGTACCCTTTCCGCCATCAAGCAAAAGTGTTGCAATAGCCAAACTTTTCTTTCCAGTTCTTAAAACATTCGTCGCACCAATATTCCCGGATCCCACTGATCGTATATCTCCGAGGCCAGAAAACTTTACAAGAAGTAATCCAAAGGGGATGGATCCTATTAGATACCCTAATATAAAAGAAAAATAGAACGGCCACGTGTATTCGAAAGAGCCAAGTGGATCGGGCATTGCTAACCAACCTTTTTTGTTTTATCCGATAGGATTACTATCGAAAACTACTTTACCACTCCTGATAGTCTTCAGAACTCGTCCTTGGACCGGTCTTCCATCGAATGGGCTATTTTTACATTTGCTGTAGAAATTTTCTGCCTGTATACGTCCAGCCACTGACATATCAAATATAACAAAATCGGCATCTCGCCCCGCAATAAGCTCTCCAGCTTCTAAGCCCAGAATTTTTGACGGGTTAACGGTCACAGCTCCTAGGGCTTTCAAAAGTGAAACGGAGCCGTTATGAACGGCCTCCAATGTAACGCAAAGAAGGGTTTCGAGACCCACAACACCAAATGCAGCTTGATCGAACGGCAGTCTCTTTGAATCTTGATCGCGAGGGGTATGGTCACTAGCAATTGCATCGATAGTGCCGTCCTCTATCCCTTCTAAAACAGCAATCCGATCGATCTCCGAACGTAACGGTGGTGAAACTTTAGCAAAAGTTCTATAATCTATGACGGCGTCCTCATTTAGAGCGAAATAGTGAGGAGCAGTGTCACAAGTCACAGATAAGCCTGACTTTTTAGCTTTTCTGATAGCCTCAATTCCAGCTTTAGTAGTTACGCGAGACACATGATATCTACCACCGGTCAACTCAACTAAACGCAAATCGCGCTCTATCATAATAACTTCAGCTACAGGTGGTATTCCGCTCAGTCCTAATCGAGTAGCGGTTAATCCCTCTGACATAACGCCATCTGCGACGAGATCGGCCACCTCTGGATGCTGCAAAACTATCGAATTGAAAACAGTTGAATAAGACAA
>DEBE01000056.1:1561-5682 GCA_002348425.1 Alphaproteobacteria bacterium UBA2964
GACATTTCTTCGCCAAGTGAGCCTTTTGTAGCTGCGGCATAACTTTTGATGTTTATTAGCCCGACCTCTGCACCCCTTCGCTCTATAAATTCCAACAAAGCCATATCGTCTATTACAGGCTCAGTATTGGGCAAGCAGACTATAGTTGTTATCCCTCCAGCAACTGCAGCTTTTGAAACAGTTTCTAAGGTTTCTAAGTGCCCGCTTCCCGGTTCTCCGGTGGTGACCCTCATATCGACTAAGCCTGGAGCGATACATTTACCCCCGCAGTCCTCGACTTCTATATCTTCTTGTGTAGTATCGATAAAGACTTTAGGACCAATATCTTCTATCTTTCCATCCCGAATAAGGACACTACCGATTTGATCCAATCCGGTAGAGGGATCAAGCAAGCGAGCATTTTTAAAAAGTTTACGATTAAGCATTTATTGAATACCTAACTGCTACGACTGATTTTTGGCCCAAGGTACAGTTTGGTTATCTACCAATGCCTGTAGACAAGCCATTCTAACCGCCACACCCATTTCAACTTGCTCTCTTATAAGGCTACGATCAATATCATCAGCCAGCTCTGAGTCAATTTCAACTCCACGGTTCATGGGACCAGGATGCATTATTAATGCGTCCGGCTTTGCCATCTTAAGCTTGTTAGAATTTAAACCATAGAGTTCGTAATATTCTCTTATTGATGGAACGTAACTTCCCTTCATACGCTCTGTTTGCAGCCTTAACATCATAATTATATCAGCGTCTTTAAGACCACTGCTCATATTATGGTGCACTTCGACTCCCAACCTTTCAAGCCCTTCCGGAATGAGTGTTGGTGGCGCAACTGCCCGCACTCTAGCTCCCATAATTGACAAGAGATGAATGTTTGAACGTGCCACTCTGCTGTGGGCAATGTCACCGCAAATAGCAACGATAAGCCCTTCCAAGCCACGCCCCAATCTACGGCGAATAGCTAACGCATCTAAAAGAGCTTGTGTCGGATGCTCATGACTTCCATCCCCCGCATTAATAACCGAACAATTAACCTTTTCTGCTAACAAATGGACGGAACCGGAGTCTGCATGTCTAACGACCAAAACATCTGGATGCATCGCGTTCAGCGTCATAGCAGTATCGATCAGCGTTTCACCCTTTTTAATCGAACTGCTACTTACCGACATATTTATAACGTCACCACCAAGACGTTTACCGGCTAGTTCAAATGAAGTTCTGGTCCTTGTGGAGTTTTCGAAAAACATATTAATGAGGGTTCGTCCCCTCAATATTGCGTGTTTTTTATCCGCTTGACGATTTGTTTCAACGTATTCGTCTGCGAGATCAAGGAGCTTCTCTATATCAAACCTACTCAAACCTTCTATACTGAGCAGATGGCGGTATGAGTAGACCGGTGAGTTTTCTTGTTGAATGTCCGTTGGATTAGTCATCAAGGCCATAGTATAGCTCTAAATTGACAACTCCTTCAAGCTGTTGGCGACATGAATTAAAAGATATTTTTTAAAAAAGATATAAGCTAAATTAAATGTAGTCTCTCACGAAAACCAATATTTCTGTCCTATAAAACATTTATTTGATGCCAAAAGAGTTATGCTATTTGAGATAAATGCCGTTTCGCCCCGTAATTTTTCGACAAGAAAACAGTGGCTTCAGAATGTCCTAGATGAAGCAGTGGATAAAGAGAATTCAACATTATCCGACATGAACCTAAATTCGCGGGCCGCTGCTTTGATGCTGGAAGCCATGCGGGTCTTTTGCGTTGGTAATTGGATATCCACACTAATTGTATCGCAAGCAACTATAGATGCTGCATTGTGGGGCGAAGATGAATTACACGGCATAAATACAAATAAACTCAGAACCGATGCGGACTACGTATGGCTAAGAAATAGGCGTAATACGATTTTGCATTCAGTTCCAGAAGTCACGCCGATCACACTGCACGATTTTAATTTAGAAAATGAAAGCCTTGAGAAAGACGCAAAACGAGCCCTGCTATTAACTATACGGGGTTTAACAAGCTTCCTCTACTAATGCTACGCTATTTTGCGACCCAAAGACATTTAAGAATTCTGTTTTTAGAAGTTTGTCTATTTTAGCTATATCTACCTCACGTTTTAATTTTTCTAAGCTGGTAACGCCGGAGTCATTAATCCCACATGGCACAATCCCAGAAAAATGCTCTAGGTTTGGCGAAATATTGAGAGAAACGCCGTGAGAAGTGATCCAACGACGAATTCTTACACCTATGGCACCAATTTTTTCATATTTTGTCTTATTACTAACCTGGCCTACTGGTACCCATATACCTACCCTATCATCCATCCGCGTTGCGTTTACATCTAGATGTGAGAGCGTGTTTATCAGCCATCGTTCAAGAAGTGATATATACATACGGACATCTTGGCGATAATTATGGAGATCTAACATCAGGTAGATAACCCTTTGGCCAGGACCGTGGTAAGTATACTGCCCTCCTCTGCCAGTTTCAAAAACCGGAAATCTATCTCTTACAATCAAATCGTGAACCTTCGCGCTAGTACCGGCAGTGTAAAGGGGGGGATGCTGAAGAAGCCAAATCTGCTCTATTGCTTTTCCTGATTGGATAAGCTCAACCCGGTTTTTCATCCGTTTTAATGAATCCGAGTAGTCAATTAACTCACTTGAAACTGTCCAAGCTACTTCTCTCATGCGGTCCCTTAATGATGGATAAGCAGTGTCTATTAATAAAACTTAACAAAATATTAGTCTACGTATTGATAAATAAATCGAGATTTGCTAATTGCCCAGTCTTTAATGGGCCTCTATGATAAGAGAGTAGAGTGCGGTCGTGGCGGAATTGGTAGACGCGCAGCGTTGAGGTCGCTGTCCGGGAAACCGGGTGGAAGTTCGAGTCTTCTCGACCGCACCATTAAATTCACTAACATATAAAGATACCATATTTATCTTGATCAATTCGATACAGGCAGTGATTACGGATGCTGGTTAATAGATCAAAACTGGCATAGTTATCAGTGTAAATCACACAAATTTAAATATCTTATAATTGAGGGAAGTTATTTAAGTATGTTTTTCTTTAAATGCATCGTCGGCGTAATTTTCGTATTTCTTTTGGCTAGTTGCTCGCCGGCCGATCAACTACCCGGCAAACCGTGGCATCACACGACAGAAGGGTTTCGTAATCCACCCGGGAGCCCCAAAAGAAACGATTGGATTAAACGCGTATCTTGGTACATTGAAAAGCCGTTCCAAGCGATCTTTGGTGAAAAAGCTAAAATTTCCAAGAACCACGTGCTCAAGAGAAATAAAGCTCTTGAAGATATCGAGAAAGCATTCGGAAAAAATACTGTCACTTGGCTTGGCCATATGACAGCTTTGCTTCAAATTGATGGCAAGGTTATCCTTACTGATCCTTGGTTTACTAGCTATGCGACACCTCTTCCTCCATTTGGACCGAAACGTTATGTAGCTCCAGCCTTAAAATTAAATGACTTACCTAAGGTAGATTTTATTGTTATTTCTCACAATCACTTTGACCATTTAGATCTTGCGACAATCACGAATATTCCAAATAAAAAAGAAATAACTGCTATCGTTCCATTAGGTATCAGCGAGTACTTTCGAGACGCGGGTTACGAACACGTTGTCGAATTAGATTGGGAAGAGACAATAACACTTAGGAAAATAAAGTTTACCGCTTTACCTGCAATTCATTGGTCGAAAAGATCAGCATTCTATAAAAATGATACGCTATGGGCCAGTTGGGCTATAAGAGGCGAAAGTGGCGTTAGTGTCTATTTTGGAGGAGATGCTGAATACGGACCAATCTATGCTGACATTGGTAAGAGACATGGGGACTTTGACCTATCTTTATTATCTGTTGGGGCATTTTTACCCCGCATAGTTATGCGCGGCGCTCACTGTATACCGGAAGAGTGTATAAAAATTGGTGCGGATATGAAAGCAAGGAACCATCTTGCAATGGGATGGGGTACGGTTAGGTTAGGTGACGAGAGAGACGAAGACACCGTAAGACGTTTTAAAAGTGGCGCGAAAAAGCTTGGAATTCGCGATGAAAACGTTTGGATTATGAAAATCGGCGAGACCCGAATGATCCC
>DEBE01000241.1:0-1525 GCA_002348425.1 Alphaproteobacteria bacterium UBA2964
GCCTCGTAATTTGATCCTCCAAAATATTTATAATTGATTATATGCGGAAAATTACTTTGATACTCGGTGGTGCAAGATCAGGTAAAAGCGTTTTTGGCGAAAAACTTGCACTTAATAAGGATTCAAAACCTATTTATATTTTTACTGCGCAATCTTTTGATAAAGAGATGGATGAACGGATCCGTATACATAAAGACCGTCGAAAAAAACAATCTTGGCAAGACGTCGAAGCAACGATCAACTTACCTGCAGCAATCTCAGAGTTAAGTAAAAAAGAAAAAGTCATTTTGGTTGACTGCCTGTCGTTATGGCTTACAAATTTAATTTTAAACGAAAGAAATATAGACAGAGACATTACGGAATTCTTAAATGCTTTAGAAAAGTCGCCTGGCGACGTTATTCTTGTATCTAGTGAAGTTGGGCTCGGTATCGTTCCGGACAATGAAATGTCAAGAGTATTCCGAGATCACCTTGGCTCACTTCACCAAAAAGTGGCAGCAATTTCAGAGACTGTCATAATGATGGTCGCAGGCATTCCAATGATCGTTAAAGGACAAAACGAATTATCTTGAAAAGTTAGGATGATAATAATTATGAGCTACAGCGAGCCTAGAACTTTATTTGAAAAAATATGGTCCCGACATGAAATATTGACTCGCGACGATGGCGTTTCATTGCTGTCTATCGACAGACACTTATGCCATGAAGGTTCTTTTCATGCATTTGATAAACTTAAAATGGAAAATAGAACTGTTCGGTGTCCGGAACTTACCGTCGCTATCGCTGATCATTACGTATCAACTAGCTTCCCAGAAAAAGGAAATGAGGTGGAAGCGCTCAGAGTACCAATCGAGAAACTCGAAATTAATTCAAAAGATGCTGGTATAAGACTTTACGGTGTTGGATCTAAAGAACAGGGGATTGTTCATGTTGTTGGACCGGAACAAGGCCTAACCATTCCAGGGATCACCCTGGTATGCGGCGATAGTCACACGGCAACGCATGGTGCATTCGGCTGCCTAGCATTTGGAATAGGCGCTTCTGAAGTTGCCCACGTACTGGCCACCCAAACTC
Organism: Alphaproteobacteria bacterium UBA2964; assembly: GCA_002348425.1. The sequence goes on from DEBE01000241.1 coordinate 1,075, forward strand.
TCTGGCAAACAAAACCTAAAACAATGCGTATCAATATAAACGGTTCATTATCAGATGGCGTAGTAGCAAAGGACATCATTCTCCATTTGATTTCAGTCATAGGCGCAAATGGTGCAAGCGGGCATATGATTGAATATGCCGGCTCGACAATAAGAAATCTCTCAATGGAAGGGCGAATGACTATCTGTAACATGTCTATTGAAGCTGGGGGTCGCGCCGGAATGGTTGAACCCGATCAAAAAACTTTCGACTACTTAAAAGGAAGAAAGCATGCTCCAAAACTAAAAGATTGGGATCTAGCAATAAAGGACTGGAAAACACTTGCGACAGAGCCTGGGGCGATATTTGATAAAGAAGTTACAGTGGATGCAGGAGAAATAGCACCGTCATTGACGTGGGGGAATAGCCCGGAAGAAACGCTGCCTGTAACTGGATATATCCCGAGTCCAGA
>DEBE01000241.1:1923-4131 GCA_002348425.1 Alphaproteobacteria bacterium UBA2964
CAAAAACTCACTGATATTGCTATTGATCGTGTGTTTATAGGTTCATGCACTAACTCGCGAATAGAAGATCTTCGGTCAGCAGCGCGTATTGCTCAGGGTAAAAAGGCACTAGTCCCAGCAATTATAGTACCCGGTTCCACTCTAATAAAAAAGCAAGCAGAGGCTGAGGGATTAGATAAACTTTTTATAGACGCCGGTTTCGAATGGCGGTCCACAGGTTGTTCTATGTGTGTTGGTATGAATGGTGATATCACGCCACCTGGAGAGAGGTGTGCTTCAACCAGTAATAGAAACTTTAAGGGGCGGCAAGGACCAGGCAGCAGAACGCATTTAATGAGCCCGGCAATGGCGGCAGCGGCAGCAATAACCGGTCGCGTCACCGACGCCAGAGATTTCAGCTAGGAGGGAATAAATGGAAGCATTTCGAAAACTGACTGCAACCGCTGCACCAATCCAAATAGCCAATATAGATACAGATCAAATAATTCCAGCTCGATTTTTAAAAACTCCGCGAAGCACCGATCATGGTCAATTTTTGTTTCACGATATGCGCCGCGGCAGAGACGGAAACTTGAGCGAAGACTTCATACTGAATCAAAAAGAATTCAAAGCGTCTGGCATTCTGGTCGCAGACAATAATTTTGGCTGTGGCTCCTCAAGAGAGTCCGCTGTATATGCACTTCATGATGCAGGTATAAAGTGCGTAATTGCCCCCAGTTTCGGTGATATTTTTTATACTAACTCACTAAAAAATGGGTTGTTGCCTATCAAACTTGATCGATCGATTGTGCAAGCCATTTGGAAGGCGCTGGCATCAGCAAATAGTTCGGAGGTCGAGGTTGACCTTGAAAGCCAAACAATTCATTTGCCTGATGGTAGTACATATGGTTTCGAAATTGACCCCTTTCGAAAACAATGTCTTCTAGAGGGCTTAGATGATATTGATCTCACGTTAAAACACCAAGAAAGTATAGAACAACATGAGTTGATTGAGGAAACGAATTATCCCTGGACGCGCTCTATTAATTAATATTATTAGGCCTTATAGGCATGGAGCTCGATGGAATTTTCAAATAACCTATTAGTGCTTATACTTGCAATTATAGTTGACGCTGTTGCGGGAGATCCGAGGTGGCTCTATTCCAGAATACCCCACCCGATCGTTGTTATCGGTCATCAAATAGAACTCCTCGATAGATTTTTTAACCGAACCCACTACTCACCAGTTACTCGCAAATTATTAGGTGTTATTTCGATATTAATTATCGTCAGCTCAGCTTGGTTGATAGGCTGGTTGATTGCTTGGTCCTGCAATCAAGTGAGCTTTGGAGTTGTTCTCCAAGCCTTAATTGTTTCAATATTTTTAGCGCAAAATAGCCTTTACCAACACGTCGCATCCGTAGCAAAAGCATGCAAAGCTGACGACCTAATTGATGCAAGGTCTCAAATCAGTCATATAGTTGGAAGAGATCCGAATTCCTTAGATCAAAGAGCTATTGGCCGGGCTGCAATTGAGTCCCTCAGCGAGAATTTTTCAGACGGCGTCGTAGCACCGATTTTTTGGTATGTCGTGGGGGGCTTACCCGCTTTAATTGCATATAAGGCACTAAACACTTCCGATAGTATGATTGGTTACCTAACTGACAAGTATGCCGATTTTGGATGGTGTGCCGCTCGCTTTGACGACGCGGCCAACTTTATTCCCGCGAGATTAAGTGCCTTTATCATAACGATTGCGGCCTTTATCATACCGTCGGCAACAGGGAACCGTGCTTTTACGACCGCTATAAGAGACGCTAAAAAGCATAGATCCAAGAATGCTGGATGGCCAGAAGCAGCAATGGCAGGAGCTCTCGGCATCAAAATAGCAGGGCCAAGAAACTACGATGGCATTCTTGTTGAAGACGCGTGGATGGGCGATGGGATTGCGAATGTTGATGCTTCACACATTTTTATGGCACTACGAATTTATTGTGTAGCTTGCATCCTCAATGTTTTTTGGCTAATCCTCTTTTACAGCCTTAATTTCTAAACAGCATGTTTAATTTAACAAAAGAGAAACATGATGTTTTAAAATAATTAACGTCGTTCGGATATCAAAATGCCATTTGTCTCAAGAAAAAATTCTCAAAGTATAGCCATTAAGCTCGTGACGAGAGAGGCGCTACAGAACCAAAAGAAACGCAGTTCAGAACACGATTGGCTAAA
>DEBE01000101.1 GCA_002348425.1 Alphaproteobacteria bacterium UBA2964
CAGCTAAAATTTCATAAAGCTCTAGAGCTTGCGCATGGGATACCGTCGGATCGTTATGGCCCCAAATTTGTAGAACTGGTCTTTGAAGGCCGCGGCGCCTAATTTTTTGGAACATCTCTTCTTTATCGGTGAGTAAGCCCGGCAAAAATTTAGTCCATAAAAACCCTTCTTCATTCATTTTATATACGGCTTCGGCGTAGCTATTTTGCTGTGCGATGGCGACGAGGGCATTTACCCAGTCGTCCGATACACATTTGCGGTCATAGGAATAGCGTTCCAAAACCCAGCGCTGACTTTCTGCTGTTAATGGTGGCATTGGTTTATTGGCAAAAACCTTCTCATTGGCGCCAGTACCCGGAGCACAGGTGTTACTACTAACTATAATACAAGATTTTGCGATTTCGGGATAATCCACTGTCAATCGGCAAGTTAAATAACCGCCGCGAGAGTGGCCAACTAAATGCGCATTTTCAATAGCAAGAGTTTTTAGCGTATTATAAATATGGTCTACGACGGCACCCATAGTATAATCGTCGTCGGTTTTTGGATTTTCTGTATACCCTTGGCCGAGTTTGTCAATTGCAACGACACGAGCCCATTTTGCAATATCATCAATGGTGTGACCCCAGTCATCTAATGCGTCTGCACTCCCTGTGGAGCCAAAGTTACCTCCATGGATTAGCACGACCGTCTCGCCGGTGCCGCGATCAACGTAGCGAGTACGGATACCTTCAACGTCGATAAACTTTTCATCTTTTAAAGCCATTGGATGTACCCTTCAAAATTTATGTAATAATTGTAACAGACTTTGATGAACCTCGCACGTTCCTGAATAGGCTATTATTTTATGAATAATTTTGTTTACATTATCGGTACTAAAACTTCTCGGGGGTGGCGAACTTATGTTGGCTGGACGAATAACCTCGAAAAAAGATTGTTGGCCCATAATACAGGTAAGGGCGCACGCTCTACACGTGGACGGCGATGGGTTATACTATATGCTGAGCGTTACTCGAACCGTTCTGAGGCAATGAGCCGGGAATGGTACCTCAAACGTGACCATTCTTTTAGAAGATTAGTTCGACCAGACTAAAATTCATTTTCAAATTAATTTTATGAAGGGTATCACTGGAAAAGGTTTAAAATACAATTCATAATGATATCCTCGGTCCTACCGTTACCAAGTTTTGGGAATTAAAACTTAATGATTGAGAACCTCCCATCAGAAGAGTCCTTAATTAAAAGGGCAAAAAACCTAATTCCGGTCTTAAGGGAACGTGCTGAGCGGGCAGAGCGTGATCGATGTATGCCTAAAGATACCGATCAGGAATTCCGCGAAGCCGGTTTTTATCGTGCCTTGCAGCCCGCCCGTTATGGGGGGTTGGAGCTTGATTACGGTGTCCAGACAATGTTTGCACGTGAACTTGGTCGTGCATGTGCATCTTCAGCTTGGGTTGGTGGAATTCTAGCCTGCCATGGGTGGATGGCCGGTATGTTACCTGATGAAGCGCAAGCAGAAATTTGGGGTGAAGATTCTGATGTAGCGATCTCAACATCATTCCTGCCGATTGGTGTCAAGGTAGAGCAGCAAGGAGAGGGTTTAAATATTTCCGGCCGTTGGAGGTTTTCCAGCGGCGTAGATCATTGTAGTTGGGCAATAGTTTTAGCCATTATTCCCCCTAAAAATGGTGAAGGGACTCCAGATCCTGTATTTGTGCTGGTTAATCTTGATGAATGTCTAATTGAAAAAACGTGGAACAGTGTGGGCCTTTCTGGAACTGGCAGTAATGATATTGTTGTTGATGGCGTTTATATTCCGCCCTATCGCATGATGCGAGTTCTTGAACTAAGAGGCCAAGAGACTGCCGGATCAAAGGCCAATAATACTTATTTATATCGACTCCCTTTATTTGCAGTCTTTCCCTTCAATATTATCGGCCCAGCACTTGGTGCTGCACGCGGTGCGTTAGATGACGTTGTGGTTGATATAACTAGCCGTTCACCTGTAACGGGTGCGGAGCTAACTAAAATGGCTACAGTTCATACTCGTATTAGTCGGGCTACAGCATTAATAGATGCGGGTGATGCGGTGGTAGAAAAAGTGCGTAGGCTTATTGTTGAAAAAGGACGGTCTGGCAAGGAGTTTACCATGGAAGAACGAGCGCGTTACAGACTCAATTTGGGACATATTGCACAATCTTGTTGTGATGCGGTTGATACCCTTTTGCCTCTTACCGGTGGACGAGGGCTTGAAAATAATCACCCGATGCAGCGAGCTTGGCGTGATGTTCATGCTGTTGCTCAACACATTGGACTGGTTTGGGACGTGCAGACAGGCTTGTATGGGAATGTTAAACTCGGGCAAAGCAGCCCAGATCAAAAACTTTAATTGATTGCCTATATTTTTCTGTGTCCTAGTTTATATCACTTCTAGACCATTACGGGTTTCTAGCTAATAAAATTTTTAATTAAAGCCGCTGTTTTTGCTGCCGCTTCAACCTGAATGCTGTGACCACAATTTTCTATTATTTCTATGGAGGAGTTGCTCAGACCCTCTGCGTAGGCGACGGCGTGTTCCCTTGGTACCAAACGGTCGTCTGAGCCCCAAATAATTAAAGTACGACCTTTGTAGCGCCTCAATCTGTCCCTTAGTTTTCTATTATGCATATACGGCGGTGAAAATCCAAAACGTGAGGCAAACCGAAACATACCATACCGTAATAATTCTTTATCTAAGTTTCCCCGGCCATCTGGAAAAAGGTCCTTACCTATTTCTGAATCTGAACTAAAAAAAAGTATATTTCTTAGATCATTATAGTAAATCCCATCTTCGGGTTGGGCCACCCAAAATAAGTCTGCAATTGAATGCCCTTTTACAAATAATCCTGTTGCACCGATGAGGCTTAAAGACTTTATTTTTTCTGGGTAGCGAACGGCAATTTCAGTTGAAACCCATCCACCCATACATGCTCCTACTAAATGAAATTGGTTTAAACCTAACGCCTCGAATAAATCAAGGTAATGAAAAACAAGATCCTCCATGTTGTCTAAATCTTCCCTTTCATCTGACCCAGAACACGCAGGGTGAGCCGGAGAAATAACACGAAAATTTTTTGATAATTCGGAACACAGAGATGGCATACTTTCGTGTAACCCCGGAATGTCAGCAATTCCATGGAGATATACAACGGTGTTGCCTTCACCTTTATCAGTGAACTCGACTTTGTTGCCAAAAAGATGGACGTTTTGCACTGTCATGTTTGTTCAGCAAGTTGTTCGTCTAAGTGAGGGAAGTTTTTTGAGAACAATATTGCTGACTGTTCTCGAAGTGAAGGCATCACTCTTGTGGCGAATAGGTGCATACTTTTGCGAGCGAGCTGCGGCTTCATATTTCCAAAGTGGAACTGAATTAAGAAATTACCCACGCCCGCAAGTTCGATTAGCTCCATTAGTCTATGTCGAACAGTTTCCGGACTCCCTGCAATAATAGATCCGCCCGCATCCAATGTATCCCAGTCTTTCGCGTCTCCTAATAGGTCTTGCCCGGGTTTAGAATTTTTTAAGTAATTTTCCCAGGAGCGCTTACTTTGTGACGGTATTCCCGGGCCAAAAGTCTGGGTTCGACCTTCACGGCGCAAATGACCTTTTAAACAGTTTCGTAAAAAATACCATACGCCGTCGGATGCTTCTTCTCGGGCCTGTTCATCGGTCTCTGCCACATATACTGATAACAATACACCCATACGGTATGGATGATAAGACCCTCCTTGTTCCTCAACGATTTGCGTAAAACGGGAGACGGCCGCCTTGGTTGCAGATCCATGTACCCTCGATGACAGGAAGTAGTTATAGCCGCGTTTTGCGCACTCTTCCATAGTCTCGATACTAAGAGAACCGGGTATCCATATTGGTGGATGGGGTTTTTGGCGCGGTTTTGGCCATATATTGGCATAGCGAAGGGGGTAATGCTCTCCTTCATTCTCAAAGGGTCCATCCTCGGTCCACGCCCGGGTAATGAGGTCACAACCTTCCCAAAATTGACTTCGAGCCTTTACTGAAGTGATGTTATAATTGAATGCTTCCGAACCTCCGCCGACAACAAAACCGGCAATTAGTCGCCCTCTACTCATCATATCGATCATCGCATATTCCTCTGCGATACGGAGTGGGTTTTTTCTGAGAGGTAATAGGCTTCCGAGAACGACAATTTTGGCCCGCTCGGTCCGTTGGGTTAATGCTGCTGCAATAAGGTTGGGTGAAGCCATCAAACCGTAAACGTTTTGATGGTGTTCATTTAGCACGAGCCCATCAAATCCGAGTTCCTCACCATAAACGAGTTGATCAATGTATTCCTGATAAAGACCATCCGCTTTCTCGCTATCCCAAAGGGAGTTTGGGACAGTCACCCAAGCAGATTCATATTTTTCATCAAAGTCGTCTGGCAGGTATGGGTATGCCATAAAATGCCAGCAAAAGAATTTTGCTGCGTTCACAAGGAGCTCCAAATATTTCTATAAGTAATCTTACATGTAAATCTTGCTAAAAATAGAGCTTAAAAAAATTATTTGAGGGGTGACACGACTCTTCAAGTTGTTAAAATTGTGACGTCACTTGTGATATATTTTATAAAGAGGCAATTATGTCAGTTATTGAAGTAGGTAATGAAGCACCGGCGTTTGAGTTACCCAACCAAGATGGGCAGACTGTTTCCCTATCGTCCTTTGCAGGGAAATATGTCCTTCTCTGGTGGTATCCCAGAGCTGATACACCGGGCTGAACAATCGAAGGACAAGGGTTCCGTGATAGAATCCAAGACTTCGCAAAAAATAATACTGTCATTTTTGGGGTTAGTTTTGATTCTGAGGATGATAACCGTGCCTTTAAAGAGAAATATGAATTTCCATATGATCTTCTTACAGATGCACAAAAATCAATGTCTATTGCTTATGGCGCAGCAGAAACGGATTCTGCTCGACCAAGCAGAGTGTCTGTTTTAATTGGACCCGATGGTAAGGTTTCTGCTTCATATGCAGTGGAAGATAAAGCCGGACATCCAGATGAGGTTTTGGCAGACTTAAATCGACTTTCTTGATATCTGGGGACTGACTATAAAATTTTTCAGTCCCCGGTATTTTTACCCGAATATAAAATCCGATTGACGGACGCGGCGGGTTTTCCATCTATATTCCAACATAAGTCCAGGCCAATTGGTTGTGATACGGCCGTTAGGGTCTCGGAAGTAACTTTTGCAATTTTTGTTGCTTAAAATAGATTTTGATAATTGATTTGATATTTCATCATTGAACCGCTTCTGGACTGTTTGCTTTACGGATATGGACCGGGCTTTCTTTTGGTCCAACAGGTTAATACACTCCGTAATGTATCGTGCCTGATTTTCCAGCATGTATATTATGCTTCCAGATAAGTTGGTATTTGGGCCATACATCATAAAAAAGTTCGGAAAACCCGTTACAGACATTCCGAGGTAGGCCTCGGCACCTTCTTTCCAATTTTTGTCTAGTTTCTGCCCTCTATAACCCGTTATCTTCATAGGTGTTAAAAATTTTGTTGGCGTGAAGCCTGTGCCATAAACGATTATATCGACAGGAAAACTATCCCCAGTAATTGTATGAATTTCAGTCTTTGAAAGAGATGAAATAGATGTGTTGATCAGTTTAACGTGAGGTTGCAATAAGGTGGGGTACCAATCGTCTGATCGCAGGCCGCGTTTACAACCAGGCGGGTAGTTTGGAATAACCTTGTTCAATAATTCGGGATCTTTAATCAAATGTTGAATATAATCTTTGAATTTGTTGGCACTTTTTATTGTCTTCTTCCAGGAGGTTCGCCTTCTACTGTTTTTCTCCAAATTATAAAAGACTTCGAACCTTTCTCTTCGATAAATGAATTTTTTAATTAAAGTAGTTTTATGGGCCTGGGGCCTATTAGCGCGATCTCCTTTAGAAAAAATATGTTGTGGGGTCCGCTGGAATACATATAGATTTTTTACCAGTTTAGCGATTTCAGGGACATATTGTATGGCACTTGCTCCGCTGCCAATGGAGGCAACAGTCTTGCCTCTGAAGTCGACCTTGTGGTTCCAGCGAGACGAATGAAATTGTGGGCCGTCAAAAACTGTTTGCCCGGGAATTTCTGGTATGAAAGGGTTGTTGAATAATCCGACAGCAGAAATAAATACATCTGTTTCGACTTTAATGCCGTTTTTGAGCGTCAAAGTCCATTTTATAGTTTGGTCATTATATGTTGCCTTGGTAACCTCTGCATTTAGTCTAATGTGTGATGTAAGTTTGTACTTATTTATACAATGTTGTAGATATTCAAATATCTCTTTTTGCGGGGCATACCGCAGGGACCAGGGGTAATCTTGTTCAAAAGAAAATGAATATAACCTAGAAGGTACATCGCAGGCGGCGCCGGGGTAAGTATTTTCGCGCCAAACACCACCGATCTCGTTTGAACGTTCAAGAATTATAAATTTTTCAAAGCCTGATTTTTTAAGGGATATGCCAAGGGCGACTGCTGCAAAGCCACAGCCGACGATTGTTATATCTCGATTTTTATTTTTATAACTCACAATTTTTATTGCCGTTTTAACTATTACCACCAATATTATATCACTATGACAGAACAAACAGTATTCCGTGTTGAAGGTATGAGCTGCGCGGCTTGTGTCGCACGGGTCGAATCTGTTATTGGCGAAGTTCCAGGTGTTGAAGATGTAAACGTTAATTTGGCTACTGGACGGGCCTCAATAACCTATATGGATAATGTTTGCGCAGATGAAGATGTCCAACGGGCAATTAAATTGGCCGGTTATGGTGTCTCTAGCCTAAGAAACTTAAATGAAAAACATTCCAAACTGGTTGGTGGATTATTAAGGGATGTAGCGTGCGCAATTTCATTTACTTTGCCGTTATTGGTCATCGCTAAACTGCCCTTAATTCCAGTTGTGGCGACGACAATGTATGGGTTTTTGAACAAGGAGGTGTGGTCCTTTCTGGAGCTGATTTTAGTAATACCAGTCGTTTTTATTGCTGGCTGGCGTTTTATAAGGACAGGGTGGACAGAAATTTTTCACCTTAGCCCAGGAATGAACAGTCTAGTGATGATCGGAGCAGGGTCAGCTTTTTTTTACTCGGTAGTTGGGATGTTTTGGCCGGACTTGTTTCCAAAAGGTACGGTGCAATCTTATTTTGTTGCCTCGGCTGTGATAGTTACCTTGATTCTAATTGGCCGTTATCTTGAAGAATTAGCACGGAGTCGTATTTCCAAGTCCATCGAAGGCTTGATGGCTTTGGAACCACAGTTGGCTTGTGTTGTGAGGAATGGCGATCAAATCGAAATATCAGTTAACTCGCTCCAAGTTGGGGATGAGTTGATTGTTCGACCTGGAGAAAGATTGGCCGCGGATGGTGTTGTTATAAAAGGTGAAAGCCAGGTCGATGAGGCGATGATAACAGGTGAGACATTACCGGCTGAAAAAACAAAGGGATCAAAAGTTATCGCTGGTACCATTAATCTCGCTGGGTCCATCACCTACCGAACAACGAGCATAGGTAATGATACTGTATTACGCCGTATTATGGATTTGGTAGAACAAGCACAGAATGACAAACCTCGAGTGCAGCGGGTGGCCGATAAAGTAGCATCTATCTTTGTTCCAATTGTAATACTTGTTGCTGCCTTCACTTTTGGTGTTTGGATGATTTTGGGAGATGAGCAGGCGTTAGCATTCGGTTTTGTAGCCGCGATATCGGTTTTATTAATTGCTTGTCCATGCGCAATGGGACTCGCCACGCCGACGGCAATTATGGTGGGAACGTATCGTGGCGCCGAAACAGGTATACTAATAAAGAGTGGTAGTGCGCTCGAAAGCCTCGGTAAGGCAAATATGATATTATTCGATAAAACAGGTACATTGACCACTGGTAAGGTCAAGTTACTTGATTTTCTAAATCCTAAAACAGGAGAAAAAATTAAAGCGCCCGATGCAATTTTGGCAAAAATAGCAGCGGTTGAACGACATAGTGAGCATCCCTTATCTCAGGCGATTGTTGAAGCGGCGTTTGAAAAGAATCTTGATCTTCCATTAGCTCATGATTTTAAGGTGTTACCGGGAAAGGGAGTTTCAGCGACAGTTGAGCAAAAGGCCGTTTTTGTCGGTACCGAGAGGTTTCTAGAGGAGGAAGGGGTTAAGGTAGAAGATTCGAGGGACGTTATCAAAGTCATTACAGACAAGGGCAAAACACCGGTTATCGCAGCTTGCGATGGCGAGGTTATTGCGGTTATGGGTTTAGGTGATGCGCTGAAGCCAGAAAGCAAGCGTACTGTTGAAGCTCTAAAGCATCTTGGTTTGGCAGTGGGGATGATAACAGGAGATAACAAGGCAACCGCCACTTTCATCGCTTCGGAGTTGGATCTTGACCGAGTGATTGCTGAAACATTGCCGGGGGAAAAGGCTAGCGAGATCGAAAAGTTACAAAAAGCGGGATTCAATATAGTATTTGTAGGGGATGGTATTAACGATGCACCAGCCTTAGTGACGGCGGATACTGGAATTGCTATAGGTACCGGGACAGACGTAGCCTTTGATGCAGCTGAACTTGTTATTATGTCAGGTGACGTTCGCGGTGTTGCAAAGGCTATAATGCTTGCGAGGGGAACCCTTCGCACTATTCGCTATAATTTCTTTTGGGCATACGGGTATAATGTGGCGTTAATTCCGGTGGCGGCAGGACTTTTCTTTCCCTTCTTTGGTTGGCTCCTTAACCCTATGTTGGCGGCTGCAGCGATGAGCATCTCCAGTGTCTTCGTAATAACCAATTCGTTGAGATTAAGGAAGTTGGCTCTGCCACTTTCTATCTAGAGTATGGGTACAAGGCGGCCTGATTTTTGTTTTTAAAGCCCATAAAATCCCTTTGCATTATCAATCAACATTTTACGGGCTTGGCTGTCAGTTATTTTGCCGTCGTTGACCCATTCTTGGACGCCTTGGAAGGCGTCAAGATTGGCTGAAATATCGGTATGACTATAGTCGGTGCCAATCATCAAATTGTCTTCAGTGCCAAATTTAAGAATATTCGCAACATCGTCGATTATATCTATTGTGATAAAGGCCCTGTTTTTCTGAAAAAGGTCCGGTGCAAGATCATAAAGTTCAGGCAGAACCTTCTCCTGCCCCCGTTCTGCTTGTCGCGTCCTAGCACCCACCTGAGAAACCATGTAGGGTATCCATGAGGCACCAGCCTCAATAAAACCGAAACGAAGATTGGGGAACCTTGCTGGTAAATTAGAAGTTACGACCTCTGTAAATGAATGCATTATGGGAAAGCCTCGGTCCCATTCATCGTCAGTTATCGGGTGTCCGGTGTGAATACACATGGGTAAATCAAGTGCACTTGCTTCCTCATATACAGGAAAAAAATGTGGGTCAACAACGGCACGATTTAAATCAAAACCACGCTTAAAAAAACCACAGGCACCATTATCCTTAGCCCAACGGAGTTCCTCCGCGGCAGCCTCGGGACGCATAAATGGAAGCATTGCTGCCCAGCGAAGTCGGCCATCCGTCTTGGAACATTTTTCAGCAAGCCAGCGATTATATGTTGTGGTGAGCGCCCATTCTGCCTCAGCATTTTCGGTGGTATATCGAATGAAAAATGTAGGAAAAATTACCTGAACCTCGACACCCATTTGGTCCATATGAGCTATTCTTCCAGGCACATCTTCAAGCTCTCGATAGACACGAAGAGGGTGGTTGATCTCGTCCCGAATTGCTCGATTTTGCATGTGGTTTTCAACAAGCCACATCCGCGTGTCTAGTCCTCGGTAGCCAGCATGGTGATTTACTTCTGAGGGCATATTGACTGTTACCGGAATATATTTTTCGTATTCGGTGCCGACTAACTTGGACCAAGTGCTCTCGGATTCATCTATGTGGGTATCTGCATCAATAATAGACACTTTCAAATCTCCAAAACTGCTAGAGGATGTTACTATGTACATGCTTTATCTGCATGCTTTTTGTTTAAGTATTCTGCCTCTATTTTTTTTAAGCAATAAAATATTAAAACCACAATTTTAATAGTGGGATTGTAAGAACGAACTTAGCTTGTGTCTATGCCTTGCATTTCATACACCAAATGTGTGACATGCATCCAACGCCGGATTAAGATTGATTAATCTAATTTCAAAAATTAATACAGGTTGCCCAAATGCCCTATCGTGATTTACGCGACTACATTGAAGAACTCACTCGTCGCGATCTACTTTATGTAATTGAGGATGAGATTAGTAAAGACACTGAACTTGTACCCCTCGTGCGTTTGCAGTTCCGGGGTTTGGCGGAGCCTCAACGGAAAGCATTCTGGTTCAAAAATGTAACTGATGCGCGTGGCATAAATTTTGAAGCCTCTGTTCTCTTAGGTGCTCTTGGTAGTTCTCGCGTTATCTATGGGGCAGCACTAGGTGTTGGTTCGGATGAGATTGGCAAGAAATGGGCCTCTGTACACGGGAACCATCTAGTGCCTACTCTCGTTGATAGCCAAGATGCAACCGTAAAGGAAGTGATCCTGAAAGAACCCAATCTGGGCCAAGGTGCAGATCGATTTCCACATTTGGTCTCTACACCAGGGTTTGATCCTGCTCCATTTTTAACCGCTGGTGTCTGGGTTAGTCGAGATCCAGAAAATGGCGGTTACAATACAGGAATTTACCGCGGTATGATTAAAGCGCCAGATCGAATTGGGTGTGCTACGGATGTGTCCACCCAGCATCTTGCAATTCAATGGGAGAAAGCACGAAGGATGGGAAAGCATCTTGAGGTGGCGGTGTTTATTGGGGGACCTCCGGCTTTGCTAATGGCTGCAGCAGCCAAAGTACCCTACGGTGTTGATGAATTTGGAATAGCAGGAGCCCTTAATGGAGCGCCTATAGAGGTCGTTCAAGCCGAGACTTTCGACTGTGTTGTTCCAGCGCATGCAGAAATAGTTATGGAGGGTATTATCCGGACCGATATTCTTGAACCGGAGGCGCCATTCGGTGAGGCCAGCGGCTATCTTGGCCCAAGAAAGATGGAAAAAGTTTTTGAAATTAAAGCGATAAGCCATCGGAAAAACCCGATCTATCAGGGTATCGTCAGTGAGTTTCCACCCAGTGAAAGTACGGTCATGCGCAAGGCAGCATTCGATGGTATTTACACAAATCATTTGCGGACATCATGTAACATCCCTTCGGTTGTTAAAGTGGCGTGTCATGAAATGGCCAGCTGTAATATGCTCTTCGTCATACAATTAGACCGACCTGAACTAGGACAGCCTTGGCAGGCGTTGCGGGCTGCTGCCGCGTTTGATGCCTCTTTGGGTAAAATGTTTATCGCTGTTGACTCAGATGTCGATCCAGATTCAATGGATGCAGTTTTATGGGCACTATCTTATAGCATGCAGCCACACCGTGATGTTGAAATCGTAAGAGGAAAGGTGCCAAGGCTAGACCCGTCAGTGACACCATCAGAAAACCCAAGGCAGTTTGCTTATCCGGATGGACAGGGCACATCGACAATGTTGATAAATGCGTGCAGAGAGCACCCCTACTTGCCTGTTTCACTGCCTAGGGAAGATTTTATGAGAGCAGCTAAAGATCGGTGGGATATGCTTAACCTTCCCAAGCTTGATCTAAAATCACCATGGTTCGGTTATCCCTTAACAGAATGGACCGACGAAAATCAGGAGGAAGCAGAGTTTGCGGTTACTGGACAATATTTCAAAACCGGCGAAAAACTGATCGGTCGACGAAGTACGCCGGATGGAAAGGCAATCAAAAAAAGTTAGCACGTAGTGGGAGTTATTTATGTTGAATAACTGGATAAAATTGAAAGAGTGGCCGGAACTGTTTCTGGAAAGCCTAGAGGAAGCGGGGGTGGCCCGTATAACTTTCAATAGACCTAGAAAACGTAACGCATTAAATGAATCTATTGTTGGTGCTTTTTTTGAGGCACTTGAGAAAATTCGTGCTGACAGAGAAATTAAAGCTGTCATTACCCGTGGCGCGGGATCTGTTTATAGTGCCGGGCTAGATTTACATTTTTTAAGGTCAGTAAGTAATTCCGGATTACTTGACTGGGATCGTCCAACGCCCACAATACAGCTTGCGGAGGTGTTACGAGAGTTTCCCAGAATTTTGATCGCGCAAGTGCATGGATACTGTTTGGGAGGTGCTCTTGGAATTATGAACTGTCACGATCTAGTCTTCGCAGCGGACGATGCGCAGTTTGGTATGCCAGAGATATTAAGAGGGAGTTTTGGTCAGCTTGTGACCAGCACGCTGGTGCATGGTTCTATACCACTGAAAAAGGTCACACTGATGCAACTTGTGGGCCAGAATATTTCTGGCGCAGAGGCTGATCGTTGGGGCGTCATCTCTAAATCCGTACCCCCTAGTAAACTCGAGGAAACTGTGACGGATATAGCTCGTGGTATAGGGTCTAGACACTTAGCGCCATTAGAACATTCCAAAATTACAGTGCAGATGGGGCGTGACTTGTCTCTATCACAGGCACTTCAGCTAGATCAATTGGTAGGCCAACGGTTGAGGCGTGTAATGGACCCACTAGGTGATGTTGATTCTTACCTGAATTCACAAAAAGGGGGTCCAAACTTGAAATATAAGCGTCCTGATGTTGAGTAAAGTAATCTGTTAATCTTTTTTTGGGCTTGCCTCTCCAACTAGTCCGACACGTCGGCGTTTGGCTAGTTCCCCCTCGTCCAAGGGGGGCATTGAAAATATCGAGTCGACCGATGTGTAATCATAATATCCCATCCGCGCAAGTGGACGAATTTTTATGACATCAACTTTTCCTTCGTCATTAAGGTATTCGTCATCTATATGAACACCTAATACTTTGCCAATCACTAGACTACTATTATGGCCTGGTGAATTGGCTGGTAGGGTTAGTGTTGTAAACCAACAACACTCCATATGTACTGGTGATTCCGCAACTCGCGGCGGTTGGACCATCTTTGATGGAGCAGGTGTTAGACCAGCCATTTCGAGTTCATCCACCTCCGGGCCGACAAAGTTTGAAGAAAGATTAACTTCTTCACGAAGCTCATAAGTTGCCATGTTGAAGACAAATTCACCCGTTTGCTCTATATTCCAAACCGTGTCTTTTAAACGATTACGATCTGGGTGGGCCCCAGCTGAAATCATTACATGTGGAGGATCAAAATTTAGCATGGTCCACTGGCTGAAAGGAGCGAGATTGACAACCCCCTCTGGACTCAGCGTGGAAAGCCAGCCAATTGCCCTAGGAACAACGAGTGATTTGAATGGATTATATTCCAAACCGTGATTATTTTTTTCTGTGTCATAGAACATTTTATTCTCCTATTCGTCATATACTCTTTCCTGACCATCCAATTGAAGGCATCATTATTAAAAAATTTCAAGAATGATGAACGACAGGAACACGATAAAGGCTGAAAATCAAAATCCAAAGGCCCACTGGGGTGATTTATTTCGCGATGGTCGAAGTATTTACTCTGTTTTAATAATACTGGGTGTTTGCCTGCATGCCCTGCAGATACTCGTAATTGCTATTATAATGCCAACTGTTGTGGCCGATATCGGAGGTGCTGGCTACTACACCTGGCCGGCTATGCTCTACACTATCGGATCAATAATTGGGGCGGCATGTGTTGGACCCCTGTGGAATTGGCTTGGTGTTCGTTTAGGTTATGGTGCTAGTGCTCTAGCATTTTTAGCTGGCACCATTGGTTGCGCATTTTCTCCAGATATGTTGCTTCTAAATATTTTTAGAGGTCTTCAGGGACTAGCTAGCGGATTAGTTGTTGGTGGGGGAATGGCTTTAATAAGTGGTTTGTTTGATGAATCACTTCGTAAAAAAATGCTTGCTGCTTATCAGGCAACATGGATGGCAGCGCAGCTTTTGGGTCCAGTAATGGGCGGACTTTTTGCTCAGATAGATTGGTGGAGAGGGTCTTTCTGGAGTATGGTTCCAATTATAATAGTCTTTGCATTTCTTGCCATAAGGTACCTACCTGACCAACTACCAAATGAAGAAAAATCGGATAAAAAGAATCATTTGCCATTATTACGGCTTTTAATCCTCAGCGGTGGAGTGTTTTGCGTGGCCTTGGCCGGTAGAGACAACAATATTTATTTTATTTTTATTATGATTGTTATGGCGTTATTTTTGATTTGGTTGGCGTTTAAACTCGATCAGCGTTCAAAAAATAAGCTCTACCCTAGCCGAGCCTTATCAATATTTTCTCCTGTAGGGTTAGCTCTTTGGATAATACTCCTGGTTGGCATGGTTCATACAACCGTACCTCTTTTATTGCCGTTGTTATTGCAGGTTGTCCACGGGGTAGATCCAATTTTCGTAAGTTTGATCAGTTTGGTTATTTCTGGAGGCTGGACGGCTGGTACCTTTGCTGTTTCAGGTTGGAATGGATCAAAGGAGTTAGTGGCCCTTAGGTTAGGACCCATATTCATGATATTAGGGTTAATAGGCGTCTCAATTACGGCCATGCAACCACTCCTAATGGTCTTGACGGTGGCTTCTTTTGTAATGGGATTTGGTATGGGCATGCAAAATGTTCATCTTATAGCAAGGACTATGTCACTGGCTGTGAAAGGTGAAGAGAGGACTACTTCCGCTGCGATGACGTCTATCCGTTCTCTTGGTACTGCGTTCGGTGCCGCTATCGCTGGATTGGTTACTAATCTGGCAGGGTTAGGCAATGCGACCACAGCTTCGGAAGTCGGCCCCGCTGTTACGGCCGCTTACACCTTCGCCCTGATCCCTCTGATTATGGCAACCTTTATGATGTTTTCTTTAATAAGACTCACTCGGCCCAATGCAACTAACTAAAGTCATTATTATGGAAGCTTAAGAAGCTTTTTTGCATTTCCATTTAAAATTTTTTCCTTGTCCTCTGGGCTAACCGCAATACTTTCGATCCATTCTGAGCCCGGCTTATTATCCACATAGGGCCAATCAACTGAGAAGATAATTCGATCTGCACCCATTTCCATAATTGTACATAAAAGGGCGGCATCGGAAAAATTACCACTAGTAGTTATATGAAAATGTTTTTTGAAAATTTCACTAAATCCAGCCTTTTTTCCTTGGTTAGGAATGATTTCTCCAAATGAATGATTAATACGCCACGTTAGGAATGGGAGGCCTTCTCCCATATGGCCCAAGATAATTTTAAGGTTGGGGTATTTGTCAAAGATGCCACTCAAGACCATTCGCAAACCGGCCGTTGCGGTTTCGACAGTGAAGCCCCACCCCGCAGATAAAATGGACCGGTATTGTTTTACATAATCTTTGTAGTAGGCATCGATGACTGCTGGGTGAGGCCGGCCGGGGTGAATATAAATAGGAATATCAAGAAACTCGGCTCTTTCAAAGATAGGCCAGAATCTCGGCATATCAATAAACTCACCTTCTGTAAGACCATGGACAATTGCTCCATGGAAACCAAGTTCCCGGTGGCAACGCTCTAGTTCATCAGCGGCTAATTCAGGAGTGCGAGTGGGTAGTGTGGCAAATCCCCGGAAACGCGCTGGGTTGGTGAGGATAAAATCATGAAGTCGATCATTTACGCCTGCGGAACGTTCTTTTGCTTCATTTGGATCAAAAGCCTGTGCACCCGGTGGGCAATGAGAGAGAACTTGAACGTCGATGCCAGCTTCATCCATTTCCTTGACACGCAAGTCCCCTAGATCGAGGAGCCTTTCCCTTGTTATTTCACCGCCCCCAGCTACCTTTTGAACCTTGGCGTCGACATCTTTATCCAGATAATGCTCTTCGATAGCGATTATTTGTGAGCCATCTTTAGTGGTCATATTTTCTGCCCTTATCTATCAATACCGTATACAGGTGTTTGTTTTTATTTTTTGCGTTAGAATTAATAAAACAATAATACCTATTATTCTGATTTGTTTTAAAGGTTCTCTTGAATGGAGTTTCATTTTGGACGTTAGTCCCACCGAAGTTGTAGCAAAAATAGATTATCAAGCCGCATCCCATCGCCGCCATTTTTTTAGTATTTTGAGGAAGTGGTGCTTGGGTTTTACGGCGATTGGTGGTGGGTTATTATTAGCGGACTGGGGTTATAGCCGGTATGCTAATGTTTATATCGATGATGCTAGAATAACAGCTGACGTTATTTCAGTGAGTAGTCGAGTCTCAGGCTGGGTCACGAAGCTTCATGTTAGCGAGGGCGATAGGGTTAAGAAAGGTGAGGTTCTAGTATCGATTGACGCTCGCGA
>DEBE01000110.1 GCA_002348425.1 Alphaproteobacteria bacterium UBA2964
TGATATTTTTTTTCGAAAAACCCATAGCTAACAATAATTCTAGGCAGGCAATTGCTGCTGCACCGGCTCCGTTTACTACCATCTTTGTGGTTTTTGGATCACGACCAGTCAGGTCTAAAGCATTTAACAGTCCAGCAGCGGCAATAACAGCGGTTCCGTGTTGATCATCGTGAAAGACCGGAATATCCATGATTTCTTTAAGTTTCTGCTCAATTACAAAACATTCTGGTGCTTTGATATCTTCTAAATTAATGCCCCCAAAGCCGGGACCTAAATATTTTACGCAATTAATAAATTTTTCTACATCACGGGTATCCACCTCTAAATCCACAGCATCAATATCTGCAAAGGTTTTAAATAAAACGCACTTCCCCTCCATTACCGGTTTGGCTCCTGCGGCACCTAAATCCCCCAATCCCAGCACAGCGGTTCCGTTAGATATTACGGCAACCATATTTCCTTTATTGGTGTAATCGTATATTGATTCCTCTTCTTCAAAAATTTTTAGACAAGGGGCTGCAACGCCGGGGGAATATGCCAAGGACAAGTCCCGCTGAGTCGTGATTTTTTTGATTGGGGAAATGGAGAGTTTTCCGGGAGGTGGGCCAGCATGCAATGCTAAAGCCTCTCTTTCCAGATTGCTTATTTTATTGTGGCCGGTACCGCTGCTATTTGCCATTTCTTTTTCTGGTTTTTTTATATTTTCGCTAGCCATTGCCTTCCCTTTACCAAAGATAGTTTGTTTAACAGGTTATTGGTGGACTTAAAATTAATTTGATTGCAGGATAGAATTTCTTCCTTTCTACCTAGTTTGTCTACAGTCCATCAGATGGTAAACTGATTTTATGATAACTGGTAAAATTGCCCAGACAAAACCGGAAATGTCAAAACAGTCGAAGTCAGTGGCTAAAATCACCCCCATGATGGCGCAATATTTTGAGATTAAAAGTTGCCATCCAGATAGTCTCTTGTTTTACAGAATGGGAGATTTTTATGAATTATTTTTCGAAGATGCTTCGAAGGCATCCGAAGTTCTTGACATTACCCTCACCCATAGAGGCAAGCACATGGGTCAAAAGATCCCGATGTGTGGCGTGCCAGTACACGCCTCTGAAAGTTATCTTAATAAACTGATTAAAAATGGATTCCGGGTTGCTGTTTGTGAACAAACGGAGACGCCAGAGGATGCCAGGAAACGTGGAACTAAATCTGTAGTAAAACGAGAAGTTGTGCGCGTTGTCACGCCTGGAACGATTACAGAGGAAGGTCTCCTAGACTCCAAAGAGAACAATTATTTGGCGGCGTTGGCCGATTTACGGGGTAATATGGGTCTTGCGTGGTTAGACATTACAACAGGCTCATTTCAAACCTGTCCGGTCAATATTGGAACGTTGATGGCAGTGTTGGGTCGGATCGAACCCGAAGAGTTACTCGTCTCTGATCATCTTCTCCAAAATGAGTCCGCAAAAGGTAAATTAGAAAATTGGGAAAAATCTCTAGTATCTCTTAATAAAAGCCAATTTGATAGCGAAGTTGCCAAAAAAAAATTGGAAATAACCTTTAAAATGTTTTCGCTTGATGCTTTGGAGAATTTTTCGCGGGCAGAAATTGCCGCTTGCGGAGCTTTGATAGCTTACATAGAAATTACACAAAAAGGGCGATTGCCCCATCTTCAAAAACCACGTCGAGTATTAAACGATACAGTTTTAGGGATTGATTTTGCTACGCGACGCAACCTTGAATTAACACAAACATTATCTGGAGAAAATAAGGGGTCCTTATTTTCTGTAATGGATCATACCACAACCGGAGCTGGGTGTCGCATGCTCAAAAGTTGGCTCTGTTCCCCTCTGACTAGTGTCTGTGATATTAAAAAGCGGCAAGATGGTGTGCAATTTTTCTTTGACCGTTCGGATTTACGAGATGAATTGCGAAGAGTTTGTAAAACGGTAGCTGATATAGAGCGACCTCTCTCCCGCTTAACATTGGGGCGCGGTGGTCCTAGGGATATGTCATCTATACGTGAGAGTCTAAAGGCTGCTCAGACTTTAAAGGATTTATTAAGAACCCCTGCAGAACTCTCCTTACCTACCTTAATTAGTGATATAATAAACCATCTGGGAGGACACCAAAAACTAGTTGATCATCTCGAACGTGCGATAATAACTGATCCCCCTCTTTTGATCCGTGATGGTGGGTTTTTTGCTGCTGGGTATTCTCCAGAATTAGATAAATTCCTTGGTTTGCGTGACAACAGTAGAAAGTTGATTGCAAGCCTCCAATCTAAATATTGTGAAATTACAAATATACCTTCATTGAAAATTAAAAATAATAACGTTCTTGGATATTTTGTAGAAGTAACCCCGTCTAACGCGCAGAATATGCCTGATAAGGATGGCTCCCCTTTTCTACATCGTCAGACTCTAGTGAGCGCTGTTCGGTTTAGTACAGTAGAGTTAACCGAATTAGAGACAGAAATTAAGAATGCGGCTCATCAAGCTCACCAATTAGAATTGGCACTTTTTGAAGCTTTATTAGAAGAAATGTTAAAATTTACCGATGATATTGCTTTGACAGCCCATGCTACGGCGATGATTGATGTGGTTCTATCATTGGCCATGCTAGCTGAAGAAAATAGATATGTAAGACCAGTCATAGATGACTCTTTATCATTTAAAATTACTAGAGGCAGGCACCCAGTTGTTGAAAAAATGCTTAATGAAAAGTCTGCTGAGGGATTTATTCCTAACGATTGTGATTTAGCCGAATCCAATAGGCTCTGGCTGCTTACTGGGCCAAATATGGCTGGAAAAAGTACTTTCCTGAGACAAAACGCTCTAATAACTATTATGGCTCAAATGGGCTCTTTTATTCCTGCTGACTCAGCACATATCGGCATTGTAGATAGAATTTTTAGTCGAGTTGGTGCAGCTGATGATCTGGCGCGCGGGCACTCTACTTTCATGGTAGAGATGGTGGAGACGGCAGCAATTTTAAATCAGGCTAATAAACGTTCTTTGGTGATCTTAGATGAAATTGGACGCGGGACGGCTACCTTTGATGGTTTATCAATTGCTTGGGCTGCCTTGGAACAGATTCATGACAATAATAAAAGTCGTGCGCTATTTGCCACGCATTATCATGAATTAACCTGTCTTGAAACACGTTTGGCTGGAGTACGCTGTTATACCGTCAAGGTAAAGGAATGGAAGAGCGAAGTAATTTTTTTGCATCAAGTCATTGTTGGTTCAGCAGATCGGTCTTACGGGATCCATGTGGGCCGGTTAGCTGGGCTTCCGG
Organism: Alphaproteobacteria bacterium UBA2964; assembly: GCA_002348425.1. The sequence goes on from DEBE01000110.1 coordinate 3,301, forward strand.
CGCCAGTGATTAATAGGGCCGAGGAGGTTTTAAAGGAGTTGCAATCAAAAGGCTATGGAACAAAAGCAACTCGGCTCGCGGAAGAACTGCCGCTGTTTCAATCCACCAATAAGCCTTCAAAAAGTGAAGTCTCCGAGAAGAAATTATTGGCTGCATTAGAGGCCGTTGACCCAGACGAACTAACGCCGAGAGCGGCGTTAGAATTTGTTTATAAAATTAAGTTTCTTTTGGGAAAAAAATAAAAAAAAGAAGTCCTAACTATCTAATCGATTAGCCACACTGATTATGATAGGGATACTTCAATGTAACGAAAAATAAGATATTTTTTATGACCGAATCTTTAAAAAGTTGTGATGTTTTTAATTCAGAGTCTATGTGGTTCGAATTAACAGAAGAGTTGGAAGAAGAAACCCCACCCAAAGTTGTCCGTGCGGCTTTATTAAAAATATCCCATAAGGCCCTAGAAACTGGACGGCTAAAAATTCAGAAACGTTTCGAGGGTAATAAACACCTCGGCGAAGAAACAATCCGTGCTAACTCTCTATTGATAGACCAGCTACTTAAATTTGCTTTCGAAGTAACGACCACCCGAGTTTATCCTACGGCAGAACCGACCGAGTCCGAGAAAATTAGTATCGCCGCGGTGGGGGGTTATGGTCGCGGTGAAATGGCCCCATATTCTGACATTGATCTACTGTTTTTGCTTCCATATCGACTAACGCCGCGTGTTGAACAAATCGTTGAATCAATGCTCTACCTTTTATGGGATCTAGGTTTAAAGGTAGGGCATGCAAGTAGGACCATTGATGAATGTATCCGCTCATCACAAAATGATGTTACAATACGAACGTCTATTTTGGAGGTGCGGTTTATATCAGGAAACAGGCCTCTTTTTAATATTCTGAAAAAGAAATTTCTTGACGAGGTTATAAAAGACTCGGCCCTAGGGTTCGTCGAAGCAAAGCTAAACGAGCGCGATTATCGGCATCGGAGAATGGGGGATTCGCGATATGTTTTGGAACCAAATATAAAAGACGGGAAAGGCGGATTGCGCGACCTACAAACACTTTTTTGGATAGCCAAGTATTTGTATCAAGTAGATAAGGTTGAGGATCTTATAAAGGAGGGTGTTCTGACCACACGCGAAGCAAAAAGATTTCAGCGCGCACAAGTCTTTCTTTGGACCGTTCGCTGTTATCTCCATTATCTTGCCGGACGTGCTGAAGATCGTTTGACCTTTGATTTGCAAACGGAAATTTGCCAAAGGCTGGGTTATAAGGATCGTGCCGGGACACGGGGTGTTGAGCGCTTTATGAAACACTACTACTTAACAGCTAAAGAAGTAGGAGATTTAACCAGGATATTTTGTGCTGCGTTAGAGTCCGAGGAGCGTCGAAGTTTGCCATTAGCCTTTGTAAATTTAGATTGGTTTCGGCGTGATATAGAAGGATTTCCAATTGAGTCAGGGAGACTTTCTGTTTCTTCTGAAAAAGAGTTTGAGGCCAACCCAAAACGAATTTTGGAGCTGTTTTATGTGGCACAAAAACGGGGAATTGATATTCATCCAAACGCACTGCGGTTTATTACCAGAAACCTCAAAAAAGTGGATTCAATTCGGAAGGAACCCAAAGCTAACGATTTATTTATAAAAATTTTAACTTCATCTTCCGGTGCTGAGGCTACATTGAGGCGTATGAATGAGTCGGGAGTGTTTGGACGATTTATTCCTGACTTTGGTCGAGTTGTAGCTCAAATGCAGCATGACATGTATCACGTGTACACAGTGGATGAACATACTATTTTTGCTATTGGTATTCTCCACAATATCGAACAAGGTGGCTTCAGTAAGGATATGCCAGTTGCTAGTGAGGTTATTCATAAAATAAGTTCACGAAAAGCTCTATTTGTAGCATTGTTTTTACATGATATTGCAAAAGGGCGTGGCGGCGATCACTCTTTATTGGGGGCAAAGATAGCAGACAATTTATGTCCACGTCTCAGCCTTTCCCCCGAAGAGACGGAAACAGTATCATGGTTGGTGCGTCATCATTTGCTTATGAGCCGTATTGCCTTCCACCGTGATTTAACCGACATAAAAAGTATTAGGGATTTTGCTAATACGGTGCAGTCTCTGGAGAGACTTAGGCTACTTTTGTTACTCACAGTCGCTGATATCCGGGCTGTTGGACCCAATGTTTGGAATAATTGGAAAGCTTCTTTGTTGAGGGAGCTGTATTTTTCTACCGAAGCTGAATTGTCGGGGGGACACAACGCGACTGGTCGTGAATCTCGAATTGAAGCTGCAAAATCCTCTGTTAGGGATGGTTTGAAAGACTGGGATGAGGAATCCCGTGAAAAATTCATAGCACTTGGTTATGCCTCATATTGGCTGTCAATCGATACTGGTGCTCATTTAAGGCATGCTAATATAGTTAAGGCTGCAGAAAAGCACGGTCAGGAACTTGCTTTGGATGTTAGAGTAGATAAAGAAAATGATATTACCGAGATAACAATATTTACCGCAGATCATCCGGGCCTATTCTCTAGAATAGCTGGTGTGATGGCCGTATCTGGAGCCAATATTGTTGGAGCAAAAATTTTTACTATGACCAACGGCATGGCCCTGGATATATTTTCAATCCAAGATTCCAGAAGACAGGCATTTGAAGAAAAATTATCTATCACCCGTTTGTGTGATCGAATTAAAACCACACTTACAGGCGAGTTTAATGTGTTAGAAATGTTGGAAAAAGATTCGATTTTACCGCAACGGTCTAATGTTTTTAAAGTACTCCCAAGAGTATTGATAAATAATTCCGCCAGTAGCACTCACTCGCTTATTGAGATCAACGCTCTAGATCGAGCCGGGCTGTTACACCAGGTAACTCGGACATTAACACAACTCGGTTTACAAATTTCTAGTGCTTTAATTACGACATATGGGGAAAGGGCTGTGGATGTGTTTTATGTAAAAGATGCCTTTGGCATGCAGGTGATTCACAGTGAAAAGCTTAAACAAATTCGTGAAACTGTTTTAGGAATTATTGCCGATGGTGATGAGATGGTGCAAAATAATCATGTTCCGATCTCAAAAAATTAAAAGTCTTTTTCCCACGCCAACCGTGTTTTGCTCCTTTCAAGCGGGCCGCGACTAGGGGCTGTCTATGGTGTTATTACGTTCAATTATCACTGTTGGCAGTTACACTTTTATCAGTCGTATATTTGGTTTTATACGGGACATCCTAATTGCGGCTTTTCTTGGTACTGGTCCGATAGCTGATGCGTTCTTTGTAGCTTTTAAGATACCAAATTTTTTTCGTCGACTTTTTGCAGAGGGTGCCTTTAGTGCCGCCTTTGTGCCACTTTTTGCTTCTAAATTGACAGATGAAGGAAAGCAAGCTGCTCTGAGATTTGCTAGAGCTGCTCTATCGATTATGGTTGTCTTTTTATTTCTATTCGTGACGTTATTACAAATTTTAATGCCATGGTTAATGTATTTTTTCGCGCCCGGTTTTGCTGATGATGCAGCAAGGTTTCCTCTTGCTGTTGAACTGACCCGTATCACATTTCCTTATTTATTATTTATATCTTTGGTTTCTATATTTGGAGGGGTGTTAAATTCGCTTGGACGCTTTGCGGCTGCGGCTGCTACACCAATTATGTTGAATATCACTCTAATTGGGATGATACTTTTGGCGACTCCCCATTTGCAATCTGCGGCTCACTCTCTTGCTTGGGGAGTTTTTCTGGCAGGTATAGTGCAACTTATCTGGCTGGTTTATATTTGTAAGCGCGAAGGCCTTTTTCTGCATTTGCCTCGCCCCCAATTATCGAAGTCTATTCGCCATCTTTTCAAGTTAATGGCACCTGGAATTTTGGGAGCAGGGGTCTTACAAATTAATCAGCTTGTTGATGTGGTAATAGCATCACTATTACCCACCGGCGCAATCTCTTTTCTTTATTATTCAGATCGAATTTGTCAATTACCGTTAGGTGTTGTAGGGGTTGCTATTGGAACGGCATTATTACCTGTTTTATCTCGTCAAATACGAAATGGTAACGATAGTGGGGCCCTGAATAGCCTCAATCGCGGAATTGAGTTTGCCCTTCTTTTAACTATCCCTGCGGTGGCGGCATTATTCGTCATTTCTCAACCTATTGTCAGTGTGTTATTTGAACGCGGAGCATTTGGGCCATTTGCTACCATTGCCACAAGTCAAGCCTTAATGGCATATGCCACAGGACTACCCGCTTTTGTCCTTATAAAAGTTTTAGCACCTAGTTTTTTTGCTCGTCAGGACACAGCAACTCCGGTGAAAATAGCCCTAGTTTGCGTTTTTATTAACCTAGTCTTGAATATTGTATTGATGCAAATTTTCAGTCATGTTGGAATAGCACTGGCTACCGCTATTTCCGCTTGGGTTAACGTTTTTCTCCTCTCTATTTGTTTGCGCGCTCGACGTCAGTTTACTGTTGATACAAAACTTAAAAAAAGATTTCTTCGTATTTTACTTGCTACGTTGGGAATGGTATTTGCATTGTGGAGTATTTCCGAATTTTTTAATCCTCTTGAATTTAATGGACAAGGGGCTCGAGTAGGTGTTTTGGCAATACTAGTCTTTAGTGGGGGGGGGATTTATTTTCTGTTCGGCATCTTGTTAAAAGCCATTGAAATAAATGATATAAAAACATTGTTCAAAAGTAATTCCGCGGATTAAATGGCCAAGCTTGACGTTCTACGCCAATGGAGGGATAACCAAACCCCCAAGGGGGATAAAATTATGGCAAGAGTATTTTCAGGAGTTCAGCCCACCGGTAATTTGCATCTAGGAAATTATCTCGGAGCCATACGGAATTTTGTCAGATTGCAAGAACAAAATGATTGTCTTTACTGTGTAGTTGATATGCATGCTATAACAGTTTGGCAAAATCCAAAAGAGCTGAAGAAAAATACTAGAGAGGTTGCTGCGGCATTTTTAGCTTCGGGAATTAACCCAGAAACACAGATAATTTTTAATCAGAGTAGTGTTCC
>DEBE01000131.1:0-2875 GCA_002348425.1 Alphaproteobacteria bacterium UBA2964
ATGTTTGAAGAGAAAAAAGAAGCGTTTTTGCACTCGGTTTTATTAAATCAAGTTCACTTGGTTCGTTTTGAAGTTGGGCACATAGCTATCAGGACAGAGGAGGAAGCTCCCCTTGACCTTGCACCTCGTATGAGTGGACTTCTTACAGAATGGACGGGCAAGCAGTGGCTTGTGAGTTTGTCAGATGAAGAAGGAGAACTGACCCTTCATGAACAGAATTTGAGAATAAAGGAGGCGGCATTAGACAAAGCGAGGAAACATCCCCTCGTTCAGGCCGTAATTGAGACGTTTCCAGGTGCGAAAGTCGAGGCTGTGGTCGAACACCTGACAAGTGAACTTTTAGGCGATAATATTCAAGAATCAAAAAATACAAACACTACGAAGGCAACCCCATGAAAAACCTTGGCCAAATGATGAAACAGGCTCAAGAAGTCCAAACTAAAATGCAGGAAATGCAAGAAAAGCTGGTTGAAATAAAAATTACAGGCTCTTCAGGTGCAGGTATGGTGACTGTAACACTTAATGGAAAAGCCGAGATGATTAGCTTGCATATAGACCCCTCTTTATTCAATTCTAGTGATGCGGAGATTGTTGAAGATCTTATCGTCGCTGCTTTCTCTGATGCTAAAGCAAAGGTAGAGGAGCGGGTGTCAAAGGAGATGTCCCAAATTACAGGGGGGCTTAACTTGCCTCCGGGTTTCAATTTGCCGATTTAAATTATTACTCAGTTGCTTTATCAGGATACACTATAATGGCGGTTAGTGGTATTGATGATCTTGTTCAGTTAATTTCACGTCTTCCGGGTTTAGGCCCGAGATCGGCAAGGAGGGTTGTTCTATTTCTCATTAAGCGCAGAGAGAGTTTAATGGTTCCTTTGGCTAGCTCACTGAGGAGTACTGCCGAAGGAATTAAAACCTGCACTATCTGTTCAAATATTGACGTTCTCGACCCTTGTTATATTTGTAAAGATGCTAGGCGAGATGTTTCCATTATTTGTGTAGTAGAAGATGTTGCCGACCTTTGGGCACTTGAGAGAACATCTTCATATCGGGGTCTATATCATGTATTGGGTGGAACATTATCAGCATTAGACGGGGTTGGCCCTGAAGATTTATCAATTTCAGGATTGGTTAATCGTGCCAGTTCTCCAGAGGTGAAAGAAGTTATTCTTGCCACATCTGCGACTGTTGATGGGCAGACCACTGCCCATTATATAGCAGAGCGCCTAAATAATAATGACGTTAAAGTCTCTGGGCTTGCGCACGGTGTGCCAGTTGGAGGGGAACTAGATTATCTTGACGATGGCACTATTTCCGCGGCTTTGAAGGCTCGAAAAGTTATTTAGTCATATTAGTTTCCGATTGAACCAAGAAATATTATCACTCCTGTAATTCATGCACGAGGGGAATGCTGCTCCCTTTTCTTTGTTCATGGTCTTCGGTTAAGGGTCTATTTTCTCCAAATTCTAACTCCGTTATGCGTTCTCCGCCTTTAGAGACCTTTTCTGCTGAAGTGCGAATAGCCTTTAAGTCTCTCTCAGCTTGACTAAAATGTTTTTCTAAGTTGTCTACGCGTTGATCCAGCCGGGCTACGTCCTTAAGCATTTTGGTGACTTCTTGTTGGATAAGTCCAGCTTGCTCCTGCATTTTTGCATCCTTTAAAATTGCTCTAACAGTATTTAGTGTCGCCATTAGAGTTGTTGGAGAGACAATCCAAACTTTCTTTGAATATGACATTTCTACTGTCTTAGTAAAGTTCGCATGTAGCTCAGCATATACAGCTTCAGATGGTAAAAACATAAGGGCAGATTCCGCGGTCTCCCCAGGAAGTATATAGCGATCTGCTATATCGTTTACATGTTTGCCAACGTCTAAAATAAACTTTCGACCCGCAATAGTTCGGCTCGATTCTCCTCTTGCCTCGATAAGGGCACGAAAGCTTTCCAATGGAAATTTTGCATCTATCACAATGGAACCAGGAGGGTTCGGCAGATGAATTAGGCAATCCGCACGTCTGCTGTTACTGAGTGTAAACTGAAACTCAAATGATGAAGGGGGCAGAGCGCTTTTTACCAGGTCCTGTAGTTGTATTTCACCAAAGGCACCGCGGGCCTGCTTGTTTGATAAAATATCATGCAGACCAACGACCTGACTTGATAACTCGGTAATATTTTTCTGTGCAGCATCAATTACGGCTAAACGTTCTTGCAATTTTGTCATTGTCTCGCCGGTTTTCGTCGAACTTTCCTGTAGATTATCATTAACACGTTTTGTTAGAGCTGATAGACGTTCCTCTAGGTTTTTATTTAAAGCACGTTCTTGTGCTTGCAATCTCTCAGATAACTGGGTCTGCTGTGCTGCATTAGACTCCGCCATTTGAGCAAGGCGGCCCATTAATTCCACTTGATGGTTATGCATATTCTGAGGCCTGCGTAATATCAGCAATATTAGACAAAACAAAAGCAAACCAATCAAAACAAAGAAAAAAAGCGATATTAAGTCCATATTAAAGCTTACCACTTTTAGTTGGTATTAAGATATCTAAGTGGCTAATGCTAACATAGAAGGTGCGAATCAACGGATTAAGGAATATTTTGTTCTGTTCTTGACCTCTTAACTGGTTCGTCATACCTAAACTTAACATTTTCTAAATAGAGATAAAGTTGGCCTGATGGCAATTCTAAAAATTATAAAGGCACCGGATCCAATCCTCAAAAAGCGTTGCTTACCTGTTGATGTGGTTGATGATACAATAAGGCGATTGATGGATGATATGCTTGAGACAATGTATGATGCTCCTGGTATCGGTCTTGCTGCACCACAGGTTGCGATTCATAAGCGAATTATAGTCTTTGATGGGTCTGAAAAGGATGCTG
>DEBE01000131.1:3188-6236 GCA_002348425.1 Alphaproteobacteria bacterium UBA2964
TTGATGGGTCTGAAAAGGATGCTGAGAGAGAACCGCTTTTTTTGGCAAATCCTGAATTAATTCAGACGTCCAATGAGCTAACAACCTTTAACGAAGGTTGTCTCTCATTTCCAGACCAATATGCAGAAGTAGAGCGACCCAAAACGGTTAAGGTCCGATACCTTGATTACAATAACGAAATAAAGGAAATTGATGCAGATGGTTTGTTGTCTACCTGTATTCAGCATGAGATCGATCACCTTAATGGTAAGCTATTTGTTGATCGAATTTCTCTCCTAAAAAGAAATATTATTATCCGAAAAATGAAAAAACTCAAAAAATCGGAACATTGAAGGTAAACCGATGACTTCTAAACGTATTGTTTTTATGGGTACTCCCGAAATAGCAATCCCTTCGCTTGCAGCAATCATTGAAGCTGGTCATCAGATCATCCGTGTATATAGTCAGCCCCCTAGACCCGCTGGCCGAGGTCACCGTATGAAAAAGTCATCTATACATCTCTTTGCATCAAAGAATGACATTGATGTTCTAACACCTAAAAATTTTGATTCCGTAGAATCAAAAATGTCTTTCCATGATCTTAATCCGGACCTTGCTATTGTGATGGCTTATGGCGTTATTTTGCCAAGAGAAATACTAAACTCCCCGAGGTTTGGTTGTATTAATATTCACCTGTCATTGCTCCCTCGTTGGCGCGGGGCGGCTCCTATCCAGCGAGCTATTATGGCGGGTGATCGCGAAACGGGTGTAAGCATCATGCAAATGGATGAGGGTTTAGATACAGGACCTATCATAAAAAAATATCGTACATCGATTAATGCCGATACTACAGCAAATAGTTTACACGATGAACTTGCGCAGTTAGGGGCCCGTGCGATTTGTAAAACCCTAAAAGAATCGGCTCAAGGGCAGTTTCAATCAATTCCCCAATCCGCAGAAGGGGTTTCCTACGCAAAAAAAATAACGCGGGAAGAGGGTTTAATTAATTGGCAACATTCGTCTGCTGATTTAGTACGACGGATCCGCGCATTAAATCCGTGGCCCGGAACTTGGTTCGAATATGGAGGCGAACGCATCAGAATTTTATCAGCGGAGGAGGAGGGAAGATCTGGCAAGCCGGGAGAGGTTTTAGATGAAACTCCGTTGATTGCGTGTGGTAAAGGCTCTCTTCGGCCTTTAGAGATGCAGAGGCCCGGCAGATCAACTACCGATGCAAAATCTTTCCTTCGTGGTTATAAACTTCCGGTGGGTCAATTACTGAGCAAACCAAAGGCTAATGCCTAATGGTCCGTTATTGTTTAACCATCGAGTACGATGGCACCAATTACGTGGGATGGCAACGCCAAATTACGGGATCATCTATCCAGCAGGAATTAGAGGATGCTGTTAAAGCGTTTTGCGGAGAAAACTCTTTAGTTCAGGGGGCGGGCCGCACTGATGCTGGCGTTCATGCACTGGGCCAAGTAGCTCACGTTGACATAAAACGTAAAACCGACGGTAATACTGTAAGAAATGCATTAAATGCACACCTTTGGCCTCAACCCATTTCGATATTGAAGGCGGAAGTTGTTCCCAACGACTTTCATGCACGGTTCTCAGCACAAGCACGTTCCTATGTCTACGTTATTATAAATAGACGTGCCCCAATAGCAATTGAAAGGCATCGAGCGTGGCATATTTCTAGACCTCTAAAATCAGCTTCAATGCATGAAGCAGCACAAAGGTTAATTGGGAAACATGATTTCTCAACCTTTCGTGCAAGCCATTGTCAGGCAAAATCACCAATAAAAACGTTAACCTCTATTGATGTGCGTCAAGTCGGTGAAAGAATAGAGATCGTTACTAAAGCCCCATCATTTTTATACCATCAAGTCAGAAATTTTGTAGGAACCTTAAAGTTAGTCGGAGAAGGAAAATGGGATGCAGATGATGTTAGCAAGGCGCTTGAAGCCCGTGATCGTCAAAAAGGTGGTCCGACAGCGCCACCCGGCGGCTTGTATCTTACTCAAATAACTTATCCGCCAAACAATCCCTGACCTAGCAATAGCTTTGTAGCCCAACCTTCAATTAAAAGACCAATTGTCATGTCTAATATTACAATAGCTAACGCTCCCAATCGACTTACTGCTAGCGCTAAGTGTGCGACATAGGCTTGGTAGATTAAAATCATAGCGATGGCTATGAAAATAAAAACTCCCCCAATACTTGGGTGGAAAATGTTTAATTTAGTACAAATGGTAATTGCGGCCATAAAGGTTATTTGAAACAATGTGGCCCAGTTATATACTATAAAAAATTGGTAAAAGTTATCTTCGCGATTTATGCTACGACAGACATAAAACATAATAAATGGCATAGAGAACCATCCTAACAAATATGCTGCTATATAAATTATTACGCTATTTAAAGGGCCAACCAAGATCATAGAATTTGGCGTTTGAAGTATGATAATTCCGATATAAAGTGGAAAGGAAAAGATCGCCGCCCAATAAGAGCGCCAAAAGGCGGGTAGGTTGTTTTCGAAATAATCTAGTCCCTGTGGGTTGAAACGGACTAGTAATAAAATACCGGAAATAGAGTGTTTCAGTTCCCTGAAACTTATCATTGGTCAAAGAAACTATCTAATACTCGATCATATATATCTGTTAGTTTCTCTAAATCCTCTAGTTGAACGCGCTCGTCGACTTTATGCATTGTTTGACTTATGAGACCAAATTCTGCTATCGGACAATAATTCTTTATAAATCGAGCGTCAGAAGTCCCACCCGTTGTACTAAGTTCCGGTTTAATACCTGTTTCTTTTTCTATTGCGTTGGAAAGTATATCACTAAGTCTACCCGGCGGTGTTAGAAAGGCTTCTCCGGTAACATGAAACTTGACATCATATTCGCCGCCAACAGCGTTGAATTTTTCTCTTAACCAAGCGATGAGTGTATCACTGGTATGAAGGTCGTTGAATCTAATATTAAATGTTGCGCGAGCTTCTCCTGGAATAATGTTTGTAGCTGAATTACCCACATCGATGGTGGTAAGTTGAAGGTTTGAGGC
>DEBE01000182.1 GCA_002348425.1 Alphaproteobacteria bacterium UBA2964
GACATTTCAGATATTGTTAAAATAAATATTTTTTTAACTGATCTTTCACAATTTCCAGCAATCCTCGAATGGCGGCCGAAATTCTTTCAGGAACCCTACCCGGCCGCCACATGCGTCGTAGTTGATTCCATGGTAAGGAAGGACTTGATTATGGAAATAGAAGCTATCGCGATACTCGACTAACCTCAATCCAAGGAAACTTTATGTCAAATCAAGAAGGTGTACTTTTTATTCCCCACGCAGACACCGTAAATTTACTCAGCGCTAAAGAAGCACTTACAATTGCTGAAAATGTTTATCGTATGCAGGGTAAAGGAACCATCATGGCTTCCACGCCGCCCAGCTTTAAGCTCGATGTGGGCAAGCCCTTTCATAATCACTGGCATGTTAAATGCGCTTTATTAAAGGAAGTTCCAATCACAGGCGTTCGGCTTTACAACTATTTTGACGACGGCAACAGAAATACAGTGGGCCAGCTCGAATGCGGTCGTTATATAATTCTTGCAGATCCAAATACCGGAACAAACAAGGCAATTATTGAAGAACACTGGACTTATGCGATCCGAAGCGCGGCCGCAACCACACTTCCTCTTAAATGGTTGGGCCCTAAGAACCCTAAAATCATTGGAATTGTTGGTGTAGGTACGATGGCAACTAATGCCCTACGCTGTCTTGTAGAGCTTTACGATTGCATTGAAGAAATTCGCTGCACATCAAGAAGCCCTAAAACAAGGCAAGCATTTTCTGAAAAATGGAGTAATGCTTTAGGTATAAACGTTGTACCAAAAAATTCAATAGAGGAGGTAGTTACAGGTGCGGACATTGGCATAGGGGGTACTACCAGCGATGAGATTATGTGCCGAGAACCCTGGTTAAAACCAGGAGGAACTTACGTTTCATTCTCTCGCCGAGAATTTGACCCTAAGGGTTGGCCTCTAATGGATAAGGTGGTCGTGGATAGTTGGGAAATGAACATGCTAATGAAACATTTTCGGGCCTCTGCAGAGGCAGGGATCTTTACACATGACATGCTTCACGGTGAAATTCATCAACTTATTAGCGGAGATATCCAAGGACGAGAAAACGACGTGGAGCGCAACCTCATACATACCACAGGACTAGTTGCCCACGATATTGCTATGTGCCATTACGTATATGAAAAAGCACTCAAAAAGGGTGTCGGTATCAGGTTGCCTTATACAGGCAGCGGAAACCCCGGGCCTATTGATTAAAGGAAAATACCAAATAATGTCCAAGAATATTCCTCTAACCTTTGCTTGTGGCGACTATGCCATTACTCGTCCGTTGATAGATGGCATTGTAAAACCCGATGGCATTGACTTGACAGTGCTCACCGATATGGATTCGACTACCAGGCATTGGCGGTTTTATAACAACCAAGAATTTGATATGGCGGAAGCATCCTGTTCCACCTATCTCGTCGCCAAGGACCAAAAAAAACCCTTCGATGCAATTCCTGTTTTTCTTCATCGGAGGTTTAGGCATGGCTTTGTTTTTATCAATTCAAAAGCAAATATAAGGGAACCAAAGGACCTGATTGGAAAAAAGATTGGCATAAAACATTGGCAAGTAACAGCCATTCTATGGATGAAGGGGATACTTGAACATGAATATGGTGTGCCACATCGTTCAATTGATTGGTACCAAGAGCTAGACCAGGATATCCCCGTGGAATTACCCAAAGACATTAAACTGCAAACTTTACCTAACGAGAAATCGGTCGAGACGATGTTAGTAGAGGGTGAGTTGGACGCCTGTATTCATTCATCAATCATTAAACCTATTATAAATGGTGACACGCGGGTAACACGGTTGTTTCCAGATTTTAAGCAAGAGGAAATAAACTTCTTTAAAAAAACAGGAATGTTTCCAATCATGCATATAACAGGAATTAAAAAAGAATTAGTGGAACAACACCCTTGGATTCCGATCAACATGTATCACGCACTCAACAAAGCGAAGAACATAGCAATGAATGAAATGGTTAATCCAAGAATTGTACCTCTAGCTTGGTATAGGGAAGCTTGGGAGGAACAGGAACAAATTTTAGGAAATGACCCTTGGGAATATGGCCTTGGTAAGCAAAATCGAAAAACACTGGACAACATGACCAACTATAGCCTCGAGCAGGGGCTAATTAAAAAGAAACTCACTACAGAAGATTTGTTCATTGACGTAAGTCAGGGACGAAAAAGAGGTGAGGAATTCCAAATTTAAACCTTGTCTAATTTTAGTTTCTTGAAGAATAAAAACAATTAACGTGTAACTTCTTCTTGCTTGACCTTGAAGCGTGTCGGTGCGAAATAGCGCGGCGAATTATTTTTTGATAGTTATGATGACAAATTCAAATTCTCCGGTCGCCAGTCGGCGGACTTTCGCGATTATATCGCACCCTGACGCTGGCAAAACAACTCTTACTGAAAAACTCTTGTTGTTGGGTGGTGCAATACAACTCGCTGGAGCAGTAAAGTCTAGAGGAGAACAAAGAAGGGCTCACTCTGATTGGATGAAAGTTGAACGGGAACGCGGTATTTCCGTAACGGCTTCTGTAATGACGTTTGAATATGAGGAAAAAACCTTCAATTTACTCGATACGCCGGGTCATGAGGATTTCTCAGAGGATACCTACCGTGTCCTCACAGCTGTAGACTCAGCCGTAATGGTTATAGATGCGGCACGCGGCATCGAGGCTCAGACCCGAAAATTATTTGAGGTCTGTCGGTTAAGGGATATGCCGATTACAACCTTTATTAACAAAATGGATAGGGAGGCCCAGGACCCTTTTGAACTTTTAGATGAAATCGAGCAAACCCTTCAAATAGAGGTCACGCCCGCCACATGGCCGATAGGAATGGGGCCGCAGTTTATTGGCTGCTACGACCTTTTTAATGATCAACTGGTTTTAATGGATAAGAGCGGGCGAGGCGAAAAACCCCATAAGGTTGAGACTTGTAATGGACTTCATGACCCCAAGCTTGAAAAGCTGCTTCCAAATCATGCTTTCACTGAGTTACGTGAACAAGTCGAGATGATCCGCGGACTTTGCCCCGATTTCAACCCCGCCTCTTATCTAGAAGGAAACCTAAGCCCGGTATATTTTGGCAGTGCTATCAATTCCTTCGGTGTAGGAGAGTTATTAAAAGGATTGGTTAATCAGGCGCCTTCCCCAAAACCGCAGCCTTCGGAGCAGAGAGACATCGAACCTAATGAAAAAAAGGTCTCTGGTTTCATATTTAAAATTCAGGCAAATATGGATCCAAAACATAGAGACAGGATCGCTTTTCTCCGTCTTTGTTCCGGCCATTTTAGACGTGGTATGAAATTGAGGCATGTTCGAACCCAAAAACAACTCGCATTAAACAATGCTGTATTATTTCTTGCTAGGGACCGGGAACTTGCTGAAGAGGCGTGGGCTGGGGATATTATTGGAATCCCTAACCACGGAAATCTTCATATTGGCGACGCACTGACGGAAGGCGAAAAACTGAATTTCAAGGGAATACCGAGCTTTGCTCCTGAGCACCTTCAGGCCGCCCGCCCTGTCGACCCAATGAGAGCCAAACACCTTGGAAGAGCTTTACAACAACTAGCCGAGGAAGGTGCTGCATCTGTTTTCAAACCAAGGGTTGGGGCAGACTGGATAGTAGGAGTTGTGGGTGTTCTTCAATTTGAAATACTTGCTGATCGTATAAGAACCGAATATGACGTTCCAGTTCGTTTCGAACCCACTAGTCTCATAACCGCGCGTTGGATAACCTCTAAGGACGAACTCCTTTTGAAACGATTTGTTCGCTCAAATGAATCTGCACTCGCTGATGATCACAAAGGAAATCCAGTTTTTCTTGCTCGAAACGCTTGGCACCTTGAAAGAGCGGGAGACGACTGGCCAGATATTGAATTCTTAGCCACAAAAGAACAAGTGGTTTAACATGACCTTTAATATTGAAAATCTTCGCAATATCGCGATTGTCGCTCATGTTGATCACGGAAAAACAACGATGGTCGATTGTATGCTCCGTCAGACCGGGGTTTATCGTGAAAATCAAGCTGTACAGGAGCAAGCCCTTGATAGTGGCGACCTTGAACGTGAACGCGGTATTACAATACTTGCAAAATGTACTTCAGTGGAATGGAAGTCTAAACGTATTAATATTGTAGATACTCCAGGTCACGCAGATTTTGGTGGAGAAGTTGAACGCATAATATCCATGGTCGATGGTTGTTTGTTGCTAGTTGATGCTGCCGAAGGTCCAATGCCACAAACAAAATTCGTACTTTCCAAGGTTCTCTCCCAAGGCCTTAAACCGATCGTAATCATCAACAAAGTAGATAGATCAGATGCTCGACCGAATGATGTCTTGGACGAAATATTTGATTTATTTGCTGCTTTAGATGCCAACGATCAACAACTAGACTTTCCAGTTCTCTATGGATCATCAAAGGAAGGCTGGCTTGCAGAGGATCCCGAAGGCCCCAAAAACTCTCTTGAACCGTTATTTAAGTTGATTGCCGACCATATTCAACCGCCAGTGGTTGAACCGCATGAGCCGTTTCGTATGCTTGTTACAACACTTGAAGCTAATCCATATCTTGGTCCTATCCTGAGTGGTCGGATTTTATCCGGCTCTATAGTTTCGAATGGAACTGCCAAAGCCATAACGCCTGAAGGCAAACTAATAGAGCAAACGCGTATCACAAAAATCCTAGCCTATCGCGGCCTAGAGCGTTTACCTGTCGACCGGGCTGAATCCGGTGATATTGTCGGGATTGCTGGTTTCCAGAAAGCAACTGTGGCCAATACGATCTGTGACTTAGCGGTCTCAGAAGGTCTTTCAGCAAAAGCGATCGACCCTCCCACCTTAGCCGTTACTTTTTCTGTAAATGACTCACCTTACGCTGGACAAGAAGGGGATAAAGTAACATCGCGTATGATTAGAGACCGACTTCTGCGTGAAGCTGCGGGAAATGTTGCTATAGAAGTAATTGAGACAGAAGACGGTAGTAGTTATGAAGTCGCTGGCCGGGGAGAATTACAACTCGGTATACTTATAGAGACGATGAGACGAGAGGGTTATGAAATTTCAATTAGTCGACCTCGCGTTGTCTTTAAGGAGAACCCCAATACTGGTGAACGCATGGAGCCGATAGAAGAAGTTGTCATCGATGTTGATGAAGAGTTCTCCGGTATTGTAGTAGAAAAATTATCGGCAAAGCGAAGTGAATTGATCGAGATGAGACCATCTGGTGGCGGAAAACAGAGACTGTTATTTCATGCCCCATCGCGGGCACTAATTGGGTACCATGGTGAGTTTTTAACAGACACACGTGGTACAGGCGTCATGCATCGAGTATTTCATAGGTATGAACACGACCGCGGCCCAATAAGCGGGCGTCGCCGAGGTGTTATAATTTCCACCTCCAAAGGAAATGCTGTTGCTTATGCGCTATGGAATCTTGAAGAAAGGGGCCCCCTATTCGTTAAACCAAATCAGAAAGTCTATGGCGGCATGTTGATTGGTGAACACAATAAAGGCCAAGACATTGAAGCCAACCCTCTGAAGGCCAAGCAGCTTACAAATGTGAGAGCATCTGGGTCAGATGATGCTATTATACTCACACCACCGGTAATTTTTACTCTTGAAAAGGCTATCTCATATATTGCTGACGATGAATTAGTGGAGGTCACACCACAATCGATCAGACTAAGAAAAAAATTTCTCGATCCAAATGAGCGGAAGCGTGAGGCACGCCGGATCAAGTCTAAGCCTTGAAGAAATATATGAGCGTGAGAATTAAAATTAAGAAATTCAGCGTAATAGTGCAGCACGCGCCTTAGATTGACTGATTGGTATCAGTTATCTGGCGACCTCGGCACAATTTATACAGAGTGGTGTCGCAGGGTCATTTTCTAACCTTTCATTAGCTATAGGCTCATCACATGCCATACAATACCCATAATCCTTGCTTTGTATTCTTTTCAGGGCAGAATTTATCCTCTTTAATTCCAGTTCACGCCGTCGATTAGTTTCTTTTTCCATTGCCTGAAGCTGGATCGCGTCCATGCGGGACAACCGGCCTACACGTTGTTGGTCGAGCTCCGTATTTATATTATTTTCTTTACCAATCGAAATTATGGTTAAAAGCTCTTTTTTTTGGGCAATGAGAACTTTCCTCATTTTCTTTTCATCAATTACGGGAAGGTTACTCATCAGGTTCTCTCTGATTGAATTGAACATTCTGAATGCTAAATGAAATATACAAAAATTATACAGATTTTAATTTACCTATCTTTGATTTCCAAAGACACCAAAAAATTCCTCTATCAAATATGTGTCATACAAGCCTTGACCTACATTATTAAATCTCTAACGATGTCACTGATTAATATTAAATTAAAAGAATTTAATTATGGGTAAGGGGGAAATAAAATGGATAATGATAAAACAAATGTAACGCGCCGCCGTTTTATAAAAGGAGCAAGTGCAACAGCGGGGGCAGGTGCTCTCGGTATGCTACCTATTCAAATGGCATTTGCGGCTGCATTCCCAGACAGGAACATACAAATTTTCGTACCAACCCGCGCAGGGGGCGGAGCTGATAGGAATATGCGTGCCTTTACAAGTGTCTGGAAGAACTACCTTAAAACAAATTTTGAAGCAGGATTTTATCCGGGTGCTGCTGGTCGTGTTGGCTATGAGACTTATATGGGTAAAGCCAAGGCAGACTGCTATAACCTGATTTTTGGTAATATGGGTCCCGAGGTTTTAAACTGGGTTGTAAAAAAACCAACGTTTGATCTCAGAAGTTTTCTTTACATTGCACAGGTTGATCAAGACCCCGGAGTTGTTTTCGTTAGTAAGAAAAACAAAAAACTAAAAACTATTGATGACATAGTAAAAGAAGGAAAAAAACGTACACTGAACGTTGGTGTCAGCCGACTAGCTCACCCAGCGTCCCTTGGCGTTCTTGCCCTTGGCCGTCATACGGGAGCCAAGTTTAACCTTGTTCCCCTTTCGGGAGGTAGAAATACTCGTGCAGGCGTTGGTACAGGGGAAATGGATTTCGGAGCCCTACCCTCAGGTAGTGTCGTACGGAAACAAAAACAATTCGATATTGTAGCAGTATTCGACAAGGAAAACCCTTTACCAAATAGAATGAAAAAGGCTGTCGTAGTTAACAATCACTTCGGCATGAAATTGCCACCTCTATACGCTGGTGCACGCGCTTTTGGCATTAAGAGAGAAGCGATTGAAAAATTTCCTGACCGTTACAAGATCCTCACCGATACTTTGCAAAAGGTTTATACCGACCCGGCATATAAAAAAGCCGTAAAAAAAACCAAAGCTCCATGGAAATATATACGCTATGGTTCGCCATCAGATTGTGAAAAATATGTCAAATATATTACCGCGATTGGTGAACAGTATAAATCACTTCTAACTGGAAAGTCTTAGAGTTAAGTTTAGTTTTAGCCAGTGTGAAATTCAAATTTCACACTGGCGTCTAATGGCGTGATTGCCAACAAGTCTCAAAGGTCATCATATGAGTGACAAGAACGGTCGTAAATCGGGTAAGCCTGACAAACTTGCCGCAGGTGCAGAGCTTGTATTACCCATCGCTGCCCTAGTATTCACAATATATTATTTCACCACCATTATTAACGTTCCGTGGACCGCACAGGTTAGTGCTTTCTTTGTTGGTACAATACTAATTGGCCTAATTATTGCCTTAATAACAAGAACGATAATTAAAGTAAGACGTGGAGAGGCTACCCTTAGTATGGCTCCTCTCTTCGCCCCGAGAGCCTATGTCCCCAAACGTCTCGCGCTTTTTGGTCTTACTCTGGCATATGTCTTTCTTATCGAATGGGGTGGATTTACCATCACTACATTCTTCTTTCTACTGATAGCGATGCTACTTCTGAGTGAAGGCAAGAAGAAAGGATTGATTTTTGCGCTGTCATTGATGCTGTCTGTAGGTGGCTATTTCCTATTTATAGTTGCCTTCAATACCCGCTTTCCCAGAGGACCGATTGAAACATTGTTGCACGGGGTCTTCTAAAATGGAAATTGATTGGGGACTATTTGCCGATCTATTTGGTCGTACCTTCACTTTCTGGTGGGTTATTCTACCAGCGATCTTGTTGGGACTTATCGTCGGCGCAATTCCTGGTTTCAGTGCCGCCAATACGATCATTATCTTGCTTCCTATGACCCTCGCTATGGAACCGGAAATAGGGCTCATCTTTATGGTGGCTTTATACGCTTCATCTCGTATGGGCGCAGGTATCCCAGCTATTCTTGTTAATATCCCCGGTACGGCAGGAGCAGCCGCTACTCCACTTGATGGATATCCGATGACTAAACAAGGACGAGCCCAACAGGCACTTTCAATATCCTTTATATCGTCTGTATCGGGCGGTCTCCTGACAACAGTCTTAGCATTACTCGCGATGCCTTGGCTTTCTCAGGTTGCTTATCATCTCCATAGCGTCGAAATGATTGTGATTATGCTCTTTGGAATATCTCTCATAGCCACTATCGCAGCAAAAGATACTCTTAAAGGCCTCATAGCGGGTTTCTTTGGTTTGATGATTGGTTATATCGGCGCCGACGTTGTTTACGAGACACCTCGCGGAACATTTGGCTTCCTTGAACTTTATGACAAGGTGCCACTAATACCGGCATTGGTCGGACTTTTTGCTGTATCAGAGGCCTTTGCTGTGATTGAGGGTGAGTCAATCCTAACTAAACGCGGCCTAGAGGCTATGCAAAAAGCAGGTTGGAAAGAAACCTGGGAGGGAGTAAGACTCGCTGTAAGTCGCTGGTGGCATATTATTTGGACAAGTATTATTGGATTAATAATTGGCGTTGTTCCCGGTGCAGGCGCAGCAATAGCATCTTTCGTAGCTTACCAACAGTCAAAAACTTTTTCTAAAACACCAGAGTTATATGGAACAGGCCACTTAGATGGTCTCGTCGCACCGGAGTCCGCGAATAATGGTGTTACTTCCGGTACTCTCATTCCATTGCTTGTTATTGGCGTACCTGGTGGAGCCACTGCGGCAATAATGGCAGTTGTTCTTCAGTATCATGGGGTAACGGTTGGACCCGACTTGTTTGACAGTCAACCAGAATTAGCATACGGAGCCTTTACTGCGATGGCTGTTACATATGCAATAATGATAGCTACTATCCTGCCTCTCGCGCGCTATATGTCACGAATTACAGTAGTTTCAACTATATATATGGCACCCATAATTATTTCCTTTACTTTAGTCGGTTCATTCGTACCCCGTGCATATGTATTTGATATGTATTTAGCCCTCGCCTTTGGCGTAATTGGCTATGTTGCTCGTAAAACCGGTTACCACGTCGCTGCAATATTAATCGGAGTAATATTGGGCCCATTGTTGGAAAACTACTTTCTTCGCGCCCTTCGAATATCTCAAGGCGATATCATGGTGATTTTTTCTTCTACCCTTGGGAATGTAATGTGGGTCATGCTAGTCGTCTCTTTGTTCATTCCTTGGTACCTAGATCGGAGGAAAAAATTATAAATTATCTAATCATTCATCTAACGACCCAACTAAAAATACCTCTCCAACGGAGTACCGCCCTATGACAAATCAAATCACAAATATGCCCAGTAACCCTGGCGATATTAAAGGCGAAGAATATTACGTAAAACGCGGTGATATAGATTTATTTGTTTTTCGTCGTTATTCGCCAATCGCACGCGCTGCCAACCCAGAAAAACCGGTTCTTTTTCTCGTCCACGGTTCATCATTTTCTGCACGTACAGCATATGACCTCGATATCCCGGGTCAGGGCGATTACTCATTAATGAAGACATTTGCCGGTCTCGGTTACGACGTCTGGACCATGGACCATGAAGGCTATGGTAAATCTAGCCACACCGATGGGTTTTCATTTATAGCTGACGGTGTGGAAGACTTGAATGCCGCAGCGCCAATCATTGAAAATTTAACCGGAGAAAATTCATTTTGCTTTTTTGGTTCTTCTTCTGGAGCCCTCCGTGCGGGAGCATTTGCTAACTTATTTCCGAATAGGGTAAAGAAACTCGCTCTCGCCGCTGTCGTTTGGACTGGTGAGGGGTCCCCTACTTTATTAAAACGTGCTGAAAAAATTGATGAGTGGCGGTCAACGAACAGACGCATAGTGGATGAAGCCGCCTACGAAGCAATTTTTACTCGTGACGTTAAAGGACTTACTATACCAGAACTTCCGGCCGCCGCGGCCGCTGCGGAAATAGAAAATGGTGGCGGCAGCGTCCCTAACGGCACCTATATTGATATGTGTATTAATTTACCAGTTGTAGATCCCAAGAAAATCGAGTGCCCTGTGATGATTTTTCGTGGTGATCATGATGGTATAGCTACAGACACAGATGTTTTGAGGTTTTTTAGTGCCCTACCCAACAAAGATAAGCAGCTAGTCATGGTTTCTGGCCAAGCTCATAATACAACACTAGGTATCAATCGAGCACGCTTTTGGCACTCTCTACACAGCTTTATTGATATGCCCAATCGCGTCGATGGCTAAAATATGGTAGAAAATTATTGGAGCCGAGAATATTGGGCTACCAAGGGTAATATTTCCCTTTTTATGTGGCGAAAAAAGCTGGACAAACCCTCTGAAACATTGCAACCAAAGCCCATCCTGTTCTTAGTTCATGGGTCGTCTTTTAGCGGTCCAACAGGCTTTGACCTTCAGGTGCCTGATAAACCCGACTACTCTTTGATGGAAAAATTCGCCTCCTACGGTTTTGATGTCTGGACCCTGGACCACGAAGGATATGGACGATCCGATAAAACCACAGGAAATTCAGGGATTTTTGAAGGTGTAAAAGATATAGCCGCAGGCATGCAATTAATAAAAAATGAAACAGGTAAAACTTCTGCAATGTTTTATGGGTCTTCCTCTGGCGCCTTAAGGGCGGCCGCCTTCGCAGAAGCATTTCCTAATTCAGTCGAGAAACTTGTCCTTGATGCTTTCGTTTGGACCGGCAAAGGATCACCGACCTTGAAGGAACGGTCCAAGAAACTGGATCAATGGACCTCAAATAATACTCGCCCGGTCAATAGAGACTTTTTTAAATCTATCTTTACCAGAGACAAACCAGGAACCTCCGAAAATGGGGTAGCTGAAGCATTAGCTGACCGAGAGCTTGCTATATGTGATTCTGTTCCCACCGGTACTTACTTAGATATGTGCACCATCTTGCCGGTTTGCGACCCAAAAAATATAAAATGCCCTGTGCTTATCATTCGAGGTGAGCATGACGGCATAGCAACTGAAGAAGATTTATTGAACTATTTTAATAACTTGCAAACAAACGATAAACAATTCGTTATAATTCCGGGACTTGCGCATGTAACTTTCTTGGGTATCAACCGCGCTAGGCTTTGGCATGTAATGAAAAATTTTTTAGTTGTCCCTGAGAGAGTAGATTATTAGAGCAAATAAAGGGCATATTTATGGATGGTAACCATGATGCGTCCTAGAGAGTTATTTACCTGACCGTTGCCGCTATGACGACGCTGTAATACAATAGTTTTATTAAGGGAGGACATAATGGTATCAGAATTTGAGAACCACTGTTGGCAAGATGTGATTTCGGAGGGTGCGCTAAAGATTTATAGCCATTACGAACGGGATACATATGTTGGCTCGAGCCCCGCTTTGCTAGCAATTGATCTCTATAATCTCGCTTACCAAGGCGGCGCGAAACCAGTTGAGGAGTTAATTGATAAGTACCCGAGTTCCTGTGGTGAAAATGCATGGAATGCGATCCCTCCTACCGAAAGATTATTCAAGGCTGCCCGAATTACAGGAATCCCAATTATCTATTCAACCACAGAAAAGCGGTCGGAAGCCAATATTACCTATGCTCACGCCACCAATCGGCAGAGGGTTCAAGTCTCTCCTGATGTATGGGACATAAAAGAGGAATTTTCTGCACAGGAAGGGGATCTGATAATTTACAAACAAAGAGCCAGCGCCTTTTCAGGAACACCGTTAGTTTCGCAGCTAAATCAATTGGGGGTAGATAGTCTGATCGTTTGCGGTGAAAGCACTAGTGGCTGTGTAAGGGCCAGTGTCGTCGATGGCTATTCAAACGGTATACATGTAACCATAGCTGAAGAATGCGTTTTTGACCGCCATATACTTTCTCATAAGGTAAATTTATTTGACTTACATCACAAATACGCCGACGTGATGCATTTAGACGAAATCGTCAATCACCTTTACGCTAATGCAGGGTTAAAAGAAGCAAACTGATGAAACCTAGTCGATATGGCCCGTTCCCCTATACACCAATAAATAGAAGGCCAAAACTTAGCTGGCCAAACGGTGCCCGTATTGCAGTTTGGATTGCGCCTAATCTTGAATTTTTTCCATTAAACGAACCTGTTCCAGGCTCAAGATATAGCCATACGCCCGAGGTTTCATCTTGGGCTCAACGAGATTATGGCGCTCGAATTGGAATATTTCGGATCATGGATGTTTTATCTCAACGAAACATTCGTGCCACTTGCACGCTTAATTCAGAAGTATGTGACGCCTACCCAGAAATGATGGATGATGCTGTTGCCCTTGGATGGAATTTTATGGGGCACAATCAAAGCAACTCTAGGCCTTTTCATTCTACACCTCCTAAAAATGATCATCAAATGATCAAGAAAGTCTTATCCCGGATTGAACAATGTACCGGAAGCCGCCCACGTGGCTGGCTAAGCTCTGGCCTGCAAGAGACATGGGATACGCTAGATTACTTAGCCGAAGAAGACATCGACTATGTATGCGATTGGACCAACGACGACCAGCCGTATTTCATGAAAATAGGTGATAAACAACTCGTCTCTTTGCCATATTCAACAGAAATAAACG
>DEBE01000068.1:0-2959 GCA_002348425.1 Alphaproteobacteria bacterium UBA2964
GGCTTGCCTACACAAAAGAAATTTGCCGCGGAATGGGCCGCTTGGGCGAATGGAACAGCCGTCAGAGAATTAGATTTTCATGACACCTTTCTAGCTGCAGATTATGCCCATCCGGGGGATAATATACCGCCCTTATTAGCAGTTGCACAGCAGATGGGTGTAGGTGGAGAGGATTTGCTAAATGGCTTGGTTACAGCATATGAAATTCAGATCGACCTTGTAAAAGGTATTTGCCTTCACGAACATAAAATTGATCATGTAGCGCATTTAGGTCCTTCTGTCGCAGCAGGTATTGGAACAATGCTGTCCTTGCCGGCAGAGACTATATATCAATCTATACAACAGGCATTACATGTTACAACGGCAACGAGGCAGTCACGCAAAGGGCACATTTCAAGTTGGAAGGCCTTTGCTCCTGCGCACGCCGGAAAGCTCGCAATTGAAGCTGTTGATAGGTGTATGCGTGGCGAAGCTGCTCCATCCCCTATTTATGAGGGAGAGGATGGGGTGATTGCATGGATGCTTGCGGGACCGGATGCAAGGTATTCTGTGTCACTGCCAGAGTATGGAGAACCCAAAAGGGCAATTATGGATTCATTCACCAAAGAGCACTCCGCGGAATACCAGAGCCAGGCTTTGATTGATCTTGCGTTTAGGATGCGACTCAAAATTGACGATTTAGAAACAATCGAAAATATAGTAATTCACACAAGTCATCATACCCATTATGTGATAGGCAGTGGTTCTGGAGATCCGCAAAAAATGGATCCAACCGCTAGCCGCGAAACGCTTGATCATTCCATAATGTATATATTTACGGTGGCTTTGCAGGATGGCGAGTGGCACCATATTCGTTCCTATCTTCCGGAAAGAGCGCGGAGGGAGGATACGGTTCGCCTGTGGAAGAAAGTTACAACGGCGGAGGATGCGAAGTGGACGGCTCGATATCACAACTCGGATCCAAATGAGTTAGCTTTCGGTGGCCGGGTGGAAATTACCTTAAAGAATGGAGAAGTGGTTGCTGACGAGATGGCAGTTGCTAATGCACACCCGAATGGTTGCCGCCCATTTAAAAGAGAAAATTACATCCAAAAATTTCGAACACTCACGGAATCTTTAGTTTCGGCGGGTGAACAGGATCGTTTTCTTAGTGTTGTTTCAAGGCTGCCAACATTAAACGCCGTTGAGGTTGGTGAAATCAATGTTGTACTAGACGAAGTAGAGTTGGGGTTTGGAAATAGAGATCAGAAAGGAATATTTTAATGTTATTTGAAACAAAATCCACTACACAAAAACGAGCTGACTTTCGGAATGGATTAAATTCGGGAAAGATTTTAAAATTTCCGGGAGCCCATGCGCCAATAGTCTCTCTTGAGGTGGAACGACATGGGTTTGACGGCATTTATATTTCTGGAGCCGCTCTTTCTGCCGACTTAGGCCTACCAGATATTGGATTAACCACCTTGAGCGAGGTGACGCAGCGGGGGCGTCAAATAGCACGTGTTACATCTTTACCATCATTGATTGATATTGATACCGGGTTTGGGGAGCCTATGAACGCGGCTAGAACTATCAGGGAATTAGAGGAGCTTGGTATATCCGGCTGTCATTTGGAGGATCAAGAAAATCCCAAACGATGTGGTCACCTTGACAACAAGACTTTGGTTAGCCGGGATGAAATGGCGAGGAAAATCATGGCCGCTTCTGATGCAAAAACTGATCCGAATTTTGTGCTGTTTGCCCGTACTGATGCACGAGCATCAGAAGGGATGGATGCCGCAATTGACCGTGCCAAGGCATATGTTGATGCGGGGGCTGATGCAATTTTTCCTGAGGCAATGGAGGGCGAAAAAGAATTTGAACTATTTCGTAAAGCAGTTGACGTTCCTATGATGGCAAATATGACAGAATTTGGTAAATCTCCGTTGCTTTCTGCGCAGCAACTAGAAGACCTTGGTTATAATTTAGTAATTTATCCAGCCACTACACTTAGATTGGCAATGGGCGCTATTAAGGAAGGTCTAGCTGAGATAGCAAAAACTGGTACGCAGTCCGGGCTCATGGACAGATTGCATACCAGGAAAGAGCTCTACGATTTGATTCGGTATCAGGATTATAACAATTATGATCAGTCTGTGTTTAATTTTAAAGTTCGAGAAGAGGGGTAGGGAATGGCAAAACCAACCCAAGTATACAGAGGTCTGGATGGTGTAATCGTCGATGAAACATCAATTTCAAAAGTTATGCCAGAGACAAATTCGCTCACCTATCGGGGATATCCCGTTCAAGATCTCTGCAAGTTTTGTTGTTTTGAGGAGGTAGCCTATTTGCTTTGGTACGGAGAATTACCAAGTAGGTCACAACTGCGTTCTTTTAAAAATAAAGAAAAAAGGTTACGTCAACTATCACGAAATGCTTTAGGGGTAATAAAGAAATTTCCGAAACGTGCACACCCCATGGATACGATTCGGACAGCTGTTAGCTATCTTGGAACAAATGAAATAGCCTGGGGTGGGGAGCCATATGAAAAAGATATGAGCCGATCTCTTAGTCTACTGTCTAAAATACCAACACTGATTGCATCTGATTATCGCTACCGCCAAGGTAAAAGACGAATTCCTCCAAGAACTGATCTTTCGTTTTCAGAAAATTTTTTGCATATGTGTTTTGGTAAAGTACCACCAAAGAAAGTCGTAAAAGCCTTTGATGTTTCTTTAATTCTTTATGCCGAACACAGCTTCAATGCTTCAACATTTGCTACGCGGGTAGTTACTTCAACTATGTCGGATATCTATAGTGCAGTGACCGCTGGTATCGGCGCCCTAAAGGGACCTTTACACGGTGGAGCTAATGAAGCGGTGATGCATATGCTTTTGGATATTGGGAGTGCAGATAAAGCTGAGGCCTGGTTGCGCAGGGCATTTTTAAAGAAGCGTGTTGTTATGGGTTTTGGTCATAG
>DEBE01000068.1:3277-10868 GCA_002348425.1 Alphaproteobacteria bacterium UBA2964
GGGTTTTGGTCATAGAGTTTACAAGTGGGGTGATAGCCGCGTACCAACCATGCGCTCTTGTTTGGAAGACCTTTCACAATGGAAAAATGATCGAAAATGGATAGAAATTGAGGATGTACTGGAGGATATAATGGTTAATGAAAAGAACATTCACCCCAACCTTGATTATCCTGCCGGGCCTGCTTACTACTTAATGGGTTTTGAGATAGATATGTTCACCCCAATATTTGTTATGAGTCGTATAACAGGGTGGACAGCTCACTACATGGAACAAAATGCTGCGAACCGTCTGATCCGTCCTCTATCTGCCTACAAAGGTGTTAAGGAACGGCGTGTAAAGCCGCTCGCTAAGCGTTAAGGCAGTTTAAGTTAGTGTGTTGGTTTAATATTTTAGGCGGTTACTTCTGGTCACTTTAGAGAAATGTTAAAACTTTGGCGTTTTAATATTAATCGGCTTTGTCAGTTTTTCTGAGCATGGCCTCTCTTCTAACAATGTAGCCACAGGACCCTAGCACGATCATGCCACCGGTAATTGCCCAAAGGTCTGGTATTTCTCCAAAAAATACAAAACCGATGAGGACGCCGATAATTATCCTGACATAGTCTAAGGGCGCTATTATTGTCATTTCTCCAGCTGCGTATGCACGCGTAAGACAGTATTGCCCAGTCGAACCCACAAAACCAAGGGCTATAAGCCAAATCCACTCCTCCATATTGGGCATCCTAAAATTGAGGCTGGCTGGAATTGCGAGAATTAGAAAACCATAAAAAAGAAAATAGAATACTATTCGGTTAGAGGGTTCAGTTCGGGTAAGGTTTTTCATTGTAGTCAAGGCGCATGTCGCAAGAATAGCTGCCAAGAGTCCGACAAGCGCAGCCGGTTCGATTCCTGCCTGTGGCTTAACAACCATCAAAACTCCGCTGAAGCCGATGACTGTCGCGAGTGCACGACGAAAACGAATGCGCTCGCCTAAGAACAGTGCCGCCATAATTATTGACCAAAGCGGTATCGTAAAAGTTAATACAACCGCGTCAGCAAGTAGAAGGTGATGAACTGCATAGATACCTGCAAGAAGGGAAGTCGCGCCGAAAAAGGCACGCCAGAAATGTGCAAATGGTCTTTTTGTTTTTAAAACACCTAGACCATTAGCCATAAGCCAAGGAATCAGAAACATTAAACTTGTTAAGAAACGAAACATACCCACTTCGGCTATAGGTAATGTTTGCATTAGAACCTTTGCTATACCAAACATTCCTGTTAGAAGTGAAACGGCCAACAACATCCATATGACACCAAGCATATTAGAGTTCCTGCCCATTCGTTCAGGGAGAATTTTAGGATTAGTTGCCAAGAATGTTTTTTCCTATGAGGATGAGGCTTTACTTATTAAGGAGAATATTAATATCTTAAAGGGACTTTAAACGAAACTGATAAAGTATTTTATTACTTCAGAAAAACTTAATCTTATTTGTTAGGCGTTTTCATATGTGTGAAGCGGATCGGAGAAATAAATGATTTATGAGGAACGTATTTATACTATTCAACCTGGAAAAATTCTTGAATATCTGAAAAACTATGAAGAATTAGGACTGCCGGTCCAAAAAGAAGTTTTAGGAACTTTAGTTGGATTTTGGCATACTGAAATTGGTGGATTAAATAAAGTTGTTCACATATGGGGCTATGATTCTCTGGATGACAGGTTAGAGAAAAGGGCTACATTGGCGGCACACCCTGACTGGCCCGTATATTTGGAAGTGGCGCTTCCATTGATTATTGAGCAAGAAAATCGCGTACTCTATCCCGCTAGTTTTTCTCCCGCAAATTAAAGTCAAAATTGAAGAGATTAGCTGTGTAAAATTTAGGTGCCGATTACGAAGTGGTAGGGTAGGAGGATAGCCTGATTTAGCGGTTGGCTGTGTCTAAAGTTGTCTATGGTAGAGTTTTTTAATTTAGAGAAGCAAATTTTAATGTTGCCAAACAGTAGCGGTTGATGGGGATATTTTTCCTCATTAATGGTATAAATTTATCTTCCTCAGATATAATTTATCTAAGGATGTATTCTTAATAAACGGAGCTAAAAATGTCTGAGCCTGTTAAGGTAGAAATTTTTACTGACTATGTGTGACCGTGGTGTTTTCTCAGTACCGTGCGTATCGAAAAACTTAAGAAAAATTTCAACATTAAAGTAGAGTTAGTGCATTTCCCTTTGCACCCTGAAACGCCTAAGGAAGGTCTCCCCATTGCCAAACTTTATGCCGGGAGAAATATGGACCCAGAGGAAATGTTTCGACAAATGAAAGAAAGAATGGATGCCGAAGGCCTCCCTTACGGAAAGCGCACGCACACATACAATAGTCGCAAAGCTCAGGAGCTTGGTAAGTGGGCGGATACTCAACATAATGGCCATGTATTGCATGATGCATTTTATCGAGCATATTTTGTGGATACACAGAATATAGCGGATAACAGTGTACTTCTTAATGTCGTTGACAAGGCTGGCCTAGATATCATGGAGGCGCGCACGGTACTGCACGAACGCCTGTTTAGTGAAGCAGTAGACAGGGATTGGGAGAAGTCACGTAACTATGGCGTTACGGGAGTGCCTACTTTTTTGGCTGGAGGCTATGGTGTTGTTGGTGCCCAGCCCTATGAAGCTCTTGAAAAGCTCATGAAGGAAGTGGATGCCGATAAACTTAATAGCGAAAATTAGTGAAGGGTCGACAAAATGTTAGATGGCCAGGTAGCTGTGGTAACAGGCGGCGGACAAGGAATTGGTAAACATGCCGCGAAATCTCTTGCGGAGGCAGGTGTTAAAATTGTTATTGCAGATCTTAATTATGATACCGCGAAAAGCACAGCATTGGAGTTGAGTGAAATTTCGGAAACAGTCGCGGTCCGTCTTGATGTAAGGAATGAGAGTGAAGTACGTGCAGCTTTTTCAAAGGTTAAAGAAAAATTTGGAGGTATAGATATCTTGATTAATAATGCGGGAGTTGTGCCTCATTTTCGTTGGGGGCTTCCGCGGTGGCCCGAAATTTCGGATATGCCCTTTGAGTTTTGGGACAAGGTTATTAGTACCAACCTTTATGGCACCTTTATTGGTACAAAATACGCCATACCGCAGATGAGAGAACGTGAGCAAGGCCACATAATAAATTTATATGGTGGCGGAGACACAAGCCCGCCGGGGGCATTAGCCTACATGGTAACCAAGGATGCCATAAGAACTTTTACCAGATATGCGGCGGAAGAGGTAAGAAATTCGGAAATTTGTATTTTAACTTTTTCACCCAGATTCGCTATAGCTACTGAGACTGCGCCAGAAAAAGCTAAAAACACAATGCCGAGTCCAGATATTCTTGGTGAGGCATTTGTTTTGGCCGCGGAAGCGCCGATGGCTTTAAGTGGTCAATGCTTGGCTTTTGAGGATGGAAAACTCGTTAAAGAAGTGCTGGCGGATTAATAGAACTTTCTAAACACCTAACAGGCTACCAGCATTTGAGTATTTTTTACCTTGGGCTTCAGCCACGGCTTGGTAGGTTAATTCTCCCTGATATATGTTTAGACCCTCAAGTAGGTGTCTATCTGATGTCATCGCTTTTTCAGCACCTTGTTCTGCAAGTGACGAGATAAAGGGCAGGGTAGCATTGTTTAAGGCAAAGGTTGAGGTTCTGGCAACTGCTCCTGGCATATTCGTTACGCAATAATGTATAACCCCATCTTCTTCAAAATAGGGACTTGAATGGGTTGTGGGCTTGCTGGTTTCAAAGCAGCCGCCTTGGTCTATAGCGACGTCCACAACGACGGAACCTCTTTTCATCTTTTTTATCATTTCGCGGGTGGCCAATTTTGGAGCTGCTCCACCAGGTATTAGCACAGCTCCAACCACAAGGTCAGCGTCGCAAATGGCTTCTTCTATACAATGAGTTGTAGAATAAAGTGTTGTTACCATGCTCTGAAATTGGAAATCTATTTCTGCCATTCGGCGCTGGTCTTTATCAATAATGGTAACGTTTGCTCCCATCCCTGTTGCAACAAAGGCGGCATTTGTGCCGACAACGCCTCCACCAATTATCACGACCTTTCCTGGCATTACCCCTGGTACCCCGCCGAGCAGGACACCACGGCCACCACGCTCTATTTCTAATCCGTTTGCTCCGGCTTGAACGGACATTCGTCCTGCAACCTCACTCATTGGCGCTAGCAGTGGTAACGAATTAAATTTGTCTGTAACAGTCTCATAAGCGATTGCGATGGCACCGCTATCAAGGAGACCAAGAGTTTGTTCATGATCTGGAGCCAAGTGCAGGTAGGTGAAAAGAACCTGGCCTTTTTTTAACATTTTGATTTCTTCTGGCTGAGGCTCTTTGACCTTAATCACCATATCTGATTCAGAGAACACTTCTGCTGCGTCACCGACAATTGTTGCTCCTACTGCCTCGTAGTCGCCATTGTCAACGCCGATTGCTTTCCCGGCGTTATTTTCAATGATGACGTGATGTCCGAGCCGAGAAAGCTCGAAAACGCCCGGCGGTGTCATGCCAACGCGGTACTCGTGATCTTTAATCTCTTTTGGTATGCCTACTCGCATCTCTTGCTCCTTTTACACGGAGGCAATAATAATGGGTCTATACGAAAAGAAAATAGGGGAATTTAGTTATGCGCGCTCTAATGCTGCATCAAATTGGGCGGCCTGAAGATCTAAAATTAGAAGAAATTCCTTCACCGTGTCCCGGAGAAGGGGAGGTTTTGGTAGACATGCGTGTCGCCGCCGTAAATTTTCCTGATTTGTTGACCATAGAGGGAAAATATCAGGTAAGGCCGGATTTGCCATTTGTACCTGGAAAAGAAGGAGCGGGTGTGGTCTCTGCTGTAGGCCCTGATGTCACCCGTATCAAACCTGGTGACCGTGTTATGATACAAGTTGAATATGGTACTTTTGCTGAACAGGCTGTTGCTCCGGAACATGAGTGTTACCTCGTTCCGGAAAATATCCCATTCGATCAAGCCGCCTCCATTGGTATCGCATTCCAGACGTCGTATTTGGCTTTAATGGATAGGGCACAAATAAAAGCAGGAGAAACGGTATTAGTAACAGCTGCAAGCGGAAGCGTTGGAATTGCAGCGATGCAGCTCGCTAAGGAACATGGGTGCACGGTTATTGCTGGTTTAACAACACCTTCAAAAGCACCGGTGGCAATTGAAAATGGAGCAGATCACATTATTAATCTATCTGTAGAAAATCCCAAGGTTAGCATACGTGATCAGATTTATTCCCTTACAGATGGAATGGGAGTGGACGTCGTTATTGAAATGGTCGGCGGGGATGTGTTTCATGGCTCCATTCGATCCTTAAAATTTCGTGGCAGATTGGTAGTGGTAGGTTTTACCGGTGGTTCTATCGCTGAAATGAAAACTAATTATGTATTACTAAAGAATATTTCTGTGATTGGCGTTGATCGTGGACAGTATCGAGATAAAGAGGTTGATTGGATGCAAAACGCACAGAAAGAAATCTTTAAATTGTATTCAGATGGTAAGATAGGAATGCCAGTTCAGGCTTCATTTGATATGGAACATATAGTTGAAGCTTTTGATTTGATACGTGGTCGGAAAATACAGGGCAAGGTCGCTTTGGAAATCAGCCAATAGGTAAAATTATGACTCAAAAACCGTGGATAACAACTTTCCTAAATGGAGATCCACGCATTTGTATGGATGTTGCTGGCGAGGGTAGTTTACTTGTTTTTCTCCATGGTATCGGCGGCAATAAAATCAACTGGCACTTGCAACTACCCGAGTTTTCGAAACATTTTAAATCGGTAGCTTGGGATGCGAGAGGTTATGGAGAATCCGATGACTACGAAGGCGATTTAGAATTTAGTGATTTCAGTAGGGATTTGCTGCGTGTTTTGGATCATTTTGCAGTACAGAAAGCGCATCTATGTGGTTTATCAATGGGTGGCCGCATCGCCCAAGATTTCTACGCACTATTTCCAGATAGGGTATCAACATTGGTACTCTGCGATACCTTTGCCGGTGATGATGAAACTGATACTAGAGCAAGTCGTTCGCAATCGATTGAGGAATTTGTTGAGAGCCGTATCCGCCCCTTCCTGAATGGCGCAGATCCGGCAGAGCATGCGAAAAAGCGGGGTGGGTTACTGTTGGCTCCAGGGCATTCGGAAGAAGCAAGGCGGCGTTCCATCGAGGCCTCGTCTCAATTGCATGTAGAGAGTTATATTAAAACAGTCCGGGCGTCGGCTACTTTTTCTAGGGTAGATAATATGAAGAATATTAATGTTCCAACGTTACTGTTATTTGGTGACCAGGATCCTCTTACGCCACCGAGAGTGGGCGAGTACATGCAGGAACATATACCTCATTCCGAACTGGTTATTATTGAACATGCCGGCCACATGACAAATCTTGAACAGCCAGAGGCATTTAATACTGCTGTTTTAAGCTTCCTTCATGCGCATGGCTATATGACGGGCTTATAATTTACCACTTCTCTGGTAACGGATTAGCCAGAGCATCCTCAAGAGTATTCACTCGGTGGAATTGTGTTTCGGGACGTAATTTCCCGTCCTCGGTGATTTGGTCCATACCACAGTAAAGCTCGAATTCGAAGCCATCCGGGTCACAAAAATGTAAAGCCATATTGCCGCCGGCTCCCTTGCGCCCCTCAAATACGACAGGAATACGATTTTCTTCCAAATATTTCCTAGTTTTCAATAAAATGTCGGGGCTATCCACTTCTAAAGCTAAGTGCTCTATTTTTAGTGCGTCACCGGTTTTTGGTCTTGACTGTGCTTTACTTGGTTTTAGTCCTATAGCGTGATGATCTGACCCGCATCTAAAAAATACCATCCCAATTGCGTTCCGGTCTGTCTCCTCAAATCCCATAACGTCCCGCCAGAATTTCGCGGTGCGTTCTACATCAGTGACTTCGTAGACCATGTGCCCGAGTTTATTTACTTTTATCGGAGACTTTCCTGTATATTCAGCAGGGTAATCCACACCTGCTGATTGGCTAGCGTCTTTCCGTAAGGCCTCATTTACTGAATTTTCCATTACTCTCTCCTTCAATATTTATTGAGCAGCTGGTTCGTTCCATTCTGAGACGATGTCATCATATTCAGGCCGAATTCGGTCGGACGGCGCTTCTTTAAGAGTACCGAAATATAGGAAACCAGAAATTCTATCCCCAGATTTTAACCCCAGCGCGGCTTTTACGTCTTCGTTGTAGGCATACCATTCCGTAATCCACTGAGCAGCGTAACCCATTCCGAGGGCGGCGGTAAGCATATTTTGGCATGCAGCACCAGACGATAGAATTTGTTCCCACTCCGGTATTTTATGCTCTGGATTAGTTCTGGAAATGACGGCGATAATGGCTGGTGCGCGGATGAAACGCTCTTCCTCTATTTCAACTTGCTCATCAATGCAGTCAGGATTCTCTTTTTTAAATGCTTCCCCTAAAATTTTACCCATTTTTAAGCGAGCATCGCCTCGAATTACTAAGAACCGCCAGGGCGTAAGGCGACCATGATCCGGAACACGCATACCCGCTCGCATTATATTTTC
>DEBE01000007.1 GCA_002348425.1 Alphaproteobacteria bacterium UBA2964
TCCAAAATTGGGAAAACATTTTTTGATAATGAATGGATAGATGCACAACCCCGTCCCGGTAAAGTCGGTGGGGCATTTGCACATCCGACCGTGCCATCGGTTCATCCCTATTTGCTGGTTAATTACATGGGGCGTCCACGTGATGTAATGACTTTAGCACACGAACTTGGTCATGGCGTACATCAGGTTTTGGCTGCGCCTCAGGGGCATTTAAAATGCAATACGCCATTGACCTTGGCTGAGACTGCTTCAGTTTTTGGCGAAATGCTAACCTTTCGCTCCCTTTTAGATAATGAAAACAATCTTAAGAGAAAAAAAATCATGCTTGCCGGCAAAGTTGAAGATATGTTGAATACCGTAGTAAGACAGATTGCTTTCTATCAATTTGAACTGCAAGTTCATAATGCGCGACGCATAGGAGAAATTTCTGCAGAACAAATTTGCAAAATTTGGATGGGTGTGCAGCGAAATAGTCTTGGACCATCAATCCGTCTCCACGATGAATACAAATATTTTTGGGCCTATATACCACATTTTATACATTCACCATTCTATGTCTATGCGTATGCCTTCGGCGATTGTTTGGTGAACTCTCTTTATTCTATTTATGAAAATGGTTGGGAGGGTTTTGAGAATCTATATTTAAATATGCTGCGGGCAGGTGGCACACTACATCACAAAAAATTACTCGCGCCTTTTGATCTTGATGCATCAGACCCGGAATTCTGGTCTAAGGGCTTGAATGTGATCGTAAGATTTATAGACGAACTGGAGAAGTTAGAATAACTCAAATGGAAGATAAGAAATTAGAGAAAAGAAATACTTTCAGCGGGCGAGTAAAACGTTATGCGCGTGTGAGTGGAGCTGTTGGTGGTTTAGCAGCGCGCCTTGCAACCTCTAAATACCTTGGTTCTAACCTTGATAAAGCTGAACACGCTAGAGAATTAAGGGATGCCCTTGGAGGTTTGAAGGGGCCATTAATGAAAGTGGCACAAATCATGTCAACAGTACCGGATTTTTTACCACAGGAGTACATTGAAGAACTAGGTCATTTGCAAAATAACGCGCCTGCTATGGGATGGCTTTTTGTAAAACGTCGTATGGCTTCGGAACTTGGCCGAAATTGGGAAAATAAATTTAAAAGCTTTGAACATGCCGCCGCCGCCGCCGCGTCTTTAGGTCAAGTTCATCGGGCCACATCCAAATCCGGGCAGCCTCTCGCTTGTAAATTACAATATCCCGATATGCGTTCAATCGTTGAAGCTGACCTTGGGCAGCTGCAAATAATTTTTTCTGTTTATCGCCGTTTTGATAAAGCGATTGACCCGCAAGAAATTCATGCTGAAATTTCTTCTCGTTTACGGGAGGAACTCGATTACACTCGAGAAGCAGCTCACATCAAATTATATCAAATCATGTTGAGCGCTGAAGAAAATGTTCACATACCAGAAATCTTTCCAGAGCTGTCAACTGACCGCTTGTTGAGTATGAGCTGGCTTGACGGTGAAAATCTTTTAACCGCGAGGGAAGACCCTCAAATTAAACGTAATAAGATCGCTCAAAATCTTTTTCGCGCATGGTACGTCCCTTTCTATTCTTACGGATGTATCCATGGTGATCCGCATTTGGGTAACTACTCAGTCCGAGCCGATGGAACAATAAATCTTTTAGATTTTGGTTGTATCCGGATGTTTGAAGCAAGTTTTGTTCAGGGTGTTCTGGATTTATATAATTCCTTACTAAAAAATGATAAAGATTTAGCCATCAAAGCCTATGAAACATGGGGTTTTAAGAATCTTACTAAAGATATTATCGATGTTCTTAATGTTTGGGCAGGCTTTATTTATGCTCCGTTATTGCAAGATAAGAAACGCAAAATTCAAGAAGGCGATAGTAAAATGTATGGAGCGGAGGTTGCTGCAAAAGTACATAAGCAATTACACCAGCTGGGTGGTGTAAAACCACCTCGCGAGTTTGTATTGATGGATCGAGCTGCAGTTGGGCTCGGTTCCGTATTCACACATTTATCTGCAAAGGTGAATTGGCATAGGCTATTCAATGAACTCATTACTGATTTTGATTTAAAAATACTAGAAGAACGGCAACTAAATGCAGTTAAGCACGCAAAAGTACCTCTTAAAAATTGAATTTATTATTTATAATTTATGTAATTTTTACTGTTTCCTTCCTGCAATCTTTTTGTTAGATAGACACACCAAAAATGAGGGTAAGACCTATTTGTCTTATTTTTACTGAAAGGGGATATGTAAAACTGTGCAAGTGTTTGTTCGGGATAATAATGTTGACGGTGCTCTAAAAGCGTTAAAGAAAAAGATGCAGCGTGAAGGCATCTGGCGTGAAATGAAACGCGTCCGTTCTTTTGAAAAACCTTCTGAGCGTCGTGTAAGAAAGAAAGCAGAGGCGGTACGTCGTACACGCAAATTAGAACGCAAACGTATACAGGTGGAGGGTTTTTAAACCAACTATTCTGTTTACGCGGTCCTTAAAGCCCACTCTTTTATTACAGTTAAAACGGCTTTGGTTAATGTCTTTAGCTCACCTTTATTTATAATAAATGGTGGCATTAGGTATATGACATTATCAAACGGCCTAACCCAGACGTTCTCTTTGGTGAAACGATGACGTAGCCAATGAATGTCTATTGGTTCCTTTATCTCAACGACACCTATTGCTCCCTTGACGCGCACGTCAACGACACTTGGAACATCGCGGCAAAGTTCTAAGTCAACTAAAAGATCATCTTCGATTGTCTTGACTTGTTCTAATCTTTGATTGTTTTCAAACAGATCTAGAGAAGCATTTGCTGCGGTGGCTGCTAATGGGTTAGCCATAAAAGTTGGTCCATGCATAAAGGCTTTATTTTCTTCGTTGGATAAAAATGCAGAAAAAACTTTAGCATTTGCTGCAGTAGCCGCCATGCCAATAGTTCCTCCCGTAAGAGCTTTGCCGAGACACATGATGTCGGGCGTTATGTCAGCTTGGTCGCAAGCAAACATAGACCCGGTTCGACCAAAGCCGGTAGCAATTTCATCGGCTATAAATAATATATTATGTCTTACACAAATATTATAAATATTTGATAAAATTTCAGTATCATGAAATTTCAATCCACCGGCTGCTTGGACTAATGGCTCAATAATGAGTCCGGCTATGTTACGCCCATTAACCTCAAGTAGTTTCTCAAACTCTTTAAATTTCTTTATACTATTGGGTATCTCGGTTATAATTTGCTCTGGGATTGCGCCCTTAAAAATAGCATGCATCCCATCATCAGGGTCGCAGACTGACATCGCACCTATAGTGTCCCCATGATATGCATTTTTGAAACAAACAAATCGGTTGCGATTTGGTTCCCCTAAATTGAGCCAGTATTGCGTAGCCATTTTTAAAGCTACCTCAATAGCGACGGATCCCGAATCCGAGAAAAATATATGAGTTAAAGCTTTTGAACTTTTTTTACCTGGAAGGATAGAGGCCAGTCGGGAAGATAATTTTAAGGCTGGTTCATGGGTTAGTCCTCCGAACATTACATGAGGCATAATATCGAGTTGATTATGCATTGCATCTATTATGTGTTTGTGATTGTACCCGTGACAAGCTGTCCACCAAGACGAAATACCATCAATTAGCCAACGACCATCCAATAATTTGATTTGGGCACCGCGCGTTTCTACCGCGGTATATGGGTTGGCCTCGGTTTTCATCTGGGTGTATGGGCGCCACAGGTGTGTTAACCTCGGATCTTTGATAATGCCGAGTTTTCTCATATCCTTATTTCATCGGCTTAAGGCCAAGTTTATTAAATAACAATTTATCTGCCTTCCGTTCTGGATTTTCTGTAGTAAGTAATTCATCACCATAAAAAATCGAATTGGCTCCAGCTATAAAACACAGGGCTTGCGCCTCATCAGTCATGGCATTACGGCCGGCAGAAAGGCGGACGACAGATGCCGGCATAATTATCCTTGTAACTGCGATTGTTCGGACGAATTCAATAATATCTATAGATAGAGAATCCGATAAAGGTGTTCCCTTGACAGGTACAAGCATATTTATTGGAACACTTTGGGGATGTTCTGAAAGGGTAGCCAAAGTGGTAAGCATATCAATACGATCTTGACGGGTTTCGCCCATTCCGACTATACCGCCACAGCAAACCTTGACACCTGCGTCACGAACGCTGCTCAGTGTTTGTATTCGATCCTCATAGGAACGGGTAGAAATAATTTCGCTGTAGTAGTCTTTTGATGTATCGATGTTGTGGTTGTAATAATCTAGTCCCGATTGCTGTAATTTTTGGGCCTGCCCTTCTTTTAACATTCCAAGTGTGACACAGGTTTCAAGGCCTAGTTTTTTGACTCCTTCTACCATCTTACAAACTAAGTCCAAGTCACGATCTGTCGGGCTACGCCAGGCCGCTCCCATACAAAATCGTGTTGCCCCCTCGGTTTTGGCGTTTTTGGCAGCAGCTAAAACCGAATCGATATTCAATAACTGTTCTTTATCTGTCTCGGTATTATAGTGTGCACTTTGCGGACAATAGGCACAATCCTCGGGGCAGCCGCCAGTTTTAATAGAGAGGAGTGTGCTTATTTGAACTTCATTCGATACAAAATATTCTCTGTGAATTGATTGTGCTGCATATAGTAAATCATTGAAGGGTTGGGAGAATAATAATTCTACTTCCTCGAATGTCCAATTATGCCTTACTTTTGTATTCATCTTTCCTTCGGCCATATGATTGGATACATTTTTACTTGAAATAGCCATCGCTTCCCACCAAAAATTTAGCCTATATTATTACGACAAATTTGGATCATAAAGGTGTAGTGTGTAGTTATCACTATTGCTGCGGAAAAAGAAGGGGTAGAACTCAAATTGACAGTTGATTTGATGGCGAAAGCCAAACTTCAAAAGCTTGATCAACAGAATTTACTTCGTTCACTCCAAGAGACAGGTAGAGATGAAGCATGCAATGTTATTCGAGCGGGGCAGAATTTAATATCTTTTTGTTGCAATGATTATTTAGGTTTATCGCAAAATCCGGATGTGAAAAATGCAGCCGTCAATGCAGTTTTAGAATATGGCGTTGGTGCCGGTGCTTCCCGGCTAGTTACAGGAAATCATCCTTTATATGAACAACTAGAAAGTTTGCTTGCCAATATCAAAGGGACTGAGGCTGCACTAGTATTCGGTAGCGGCTATCTTGCTAATCTTGGTGTGCCGCCGGTCATAGCAGGAAGAAATGATCTGATTGTCGCGGATGAGCTATCCCATGCTAGTATGCGTGCGGGAATTAGGGCATCAACAGCCGATAGTGTGCTTTTTAGGCATAACGATATCCTGAATTGCAGAGCCATACTAAAACAAAAAAGACATAAATATAAAAATTGTCTTCTTATGACCGAAGGCGTTTTTAGCATGGATGGCGACTTAGCCCCTTTGGCCGATTTATGCAATTTGGCGGAGGAGTTTGACTCAATAATTTTGACAGATGACGCGCATGGCTTCGGGGTGATGGGCGAAGGAAGGGGAAGCGCTGCTGAATTAGGTGTAAGTGATAGAATTCCTCTACAAATGGGTACCTTGTCAAAGTCGGTTGGTGTTTATGGGGGATTTATCTGTGCCTCAAGGGCTGTGATAGATCTTTTAGTTAATCGCGGTCGTAGCCTTATTTATGCAACTGGATTGCCACCATCCGTCGTTGCTGCCGCAGTTGCGTCATTGAAAATTATACAAACAAATAAAAAGCTGACTAATCTCCCTATCCTTAATGCAAGGCGGTTCTCAAGGCGGTTGGGCCTGCCAGATGCGGATAGCCCCATAATACCTATTATCACTAAAACCTCGAAGAAGGCACTTGAATCATCTCAAAAACTTATGAATGAAGGGTTTCTTGTTACCGCAATACGTCCGCCCACAGTTCCGGAAGGGACGGCAAGATTGCGGTTTACTTTCTCGGCCCGACACCGCAAGGAGGAGATAGATAGATTGGCTGCTACGGTTTTGAAGATTGGTTTGGTGTAATGCGTACGTTTTTTATTTCTGGTACCGGTACTGAGATTGGTAAAACGTTAGTGACGACCATTTTATTGCGTCAAATTCGTATGGCAAAGAAACCTGTCGAAGCTATAAAACCAATTATAACAGGTTTTGATGAAAATAATCTCTACAAAACCGATACCGCTATGATTTTGAACGAACTCGGTCGAGAAGTATCAAAAGATAACATTGATCAAATTTCTCCCTGGCGATTTAAAGAGGCTATTTCACCAAATTTGGCTGCAGATTCAGAGGGCCGCTCTTTAATTGTGGAAAAAGTCGCTGCCTTTTGTAAATCTAAAATGCACAGAGATCAAATTTTACTGATCGAGGGAATCGGCGGGGTAATGGTACCTCTTAATGATACGGAGACGGTGCTGGATCTTATAGCAAAAGTTGGCGCACCTATCGTGCTTGTAGTTGGCTCTTATCTTGGAACATTAAGTCATACTCTGACTGCATTTCAGGCAGTGTCACACTACGGCATAAAAATTGCTGGTGTCGTCATAAGTGAATCTTACAAAAGTCCGGTCTCACTTATTGAAACTCAGCGGACGCTATCAAAGTTCCGAAACCAATTTCCTT
The DNA here is from genome assembly GCA_002348425.1 of Alphaproteobacteria bacterium UBA2964. The sequence goes on from DEBE01000007.1 coordinate 6,649, forward strand.
TCGTTATTTTACCGCGAATAAAAGATATAAAAGAATTTACGGATGTGCCCTGCATAGCTTCTGAACTTGGGATCCTCTAAAAGGGGACTAAGGTTAAACTAATGCATAGTTTAGTTTATTTTACAGATTGCATTGCCAATCGTCAGTTTTTTAGCTCTATTTTAGTAACACTATCCATAAACATTTAATAAAAGTTTTATTTGCTTAAAAATTTGAGTGATATCCTCTTGGCAAATTGGCGACAAACAGGCATTGTGCGGTCTATGACCCTTCCAAATAGGTAGATTATACTATTAGTTTGATGAAAATCGCGGTTATTAAAGAGAGATGGGCTGATGAAGCCAGAACACCTATTTCGCCCGACTCAGTAAAGAAATACGTCGCACTCGGATTTGAAATTTTAGTAGAAACGGGTTCAGGAGATGGAGCGTCAATATCCGATGCTTCCCTTAAAGAAGCAGGAGCAGCCATTGTCCCAAGTGCTGATGTTGCTATTAACGACGCTGATATAATTCTAACTGTCCAACGTCCTTTTTCTCGCATAGATAAGACAATAGATAATGTCTCAAAGATGAAAAGTGGTGCAATTTTAATTGGTTCTTTGTCCGCGCAATCGAATCCCGAACAGGTTAAAATCTATGCAGAGCAGGGTCTGACATCTTTCGCGATGGAATTATTACCAAGGATAAGTCGAGCACAATCGATGGATGTCCTATCATCTCAGTCTAACCTTGCGGGATACAAGGCAGTTTTGGATGCTGCAAATGAATATCATAGTGCTTTTCCCATGATGATGACGGCAGCGGGCACCATACCGCCGGCCCGCATTCTTATTCTGGGTGCTGGTGTGTCTGGATTGCAGGCAATAGCAACTGCGCGCAGGTTAGGAGCGGTTGTTTCTGCTTATGATGTGCGACCAGCTGTAAAGGAGCAGGTGCAAAGTTTAGGTGCGTTATTTTTAGAGGTAGATTCAGATAATTCCCATGACGCTGAAACGGTTGGGGGGTATGCCAAAGAGATGTCGGATGAATATAAATCACGGCAGGCGGAAGTTTTAAGGGAGGCATTAATAAAGACAGATATAGCTATTTGCACTGCCTTGATACCCGGGCGTCCTGCTCCCGTTTTAATTCCTGAAGAAACGGTACAAGCAATGCGGCCGGGTGCTGTAATTGTTGACCTAGCAGTTGAACAAGGCGGAAATTGCCCAGTTAGTGAATTGGGAAAAGTTGTTATTAAGCATGGGGTAAAAATAGTTGGTCACGCTAACGTGCCAAGTCGTTTAGCGTCTGATGCCAGCAAACTGTACGCAAAGAATTTACTAAATTTCGTAACACCATTAGTGAACACTGAAACCAAGGAATTGGAAATTGATTGGGCAGATGAGATCGTAAAGGGCTGCCTAGTCACTCATAATGGAAAAATCGTTCATTCCAGTCTTTGTCAATCTAATAATAAAGAAAAGGCGGGCTAAATATGGGCCCAGCTAAAATATTAGAAGCTACCGACGCCGCCGTGGCAACTGCGTCTATGAGCTCCCTAATTGCATTATTCACGGTTTTTATTCTTGCTATATTTGTAGGCTATTACGTAGTCTGGAATGTCACCTCTGCCTTACACTCACCCCTTATGAGCGTAACCAATGCTATTTCTTCAGTAATAATTGTTGGTGCATTAATTGCCGCGGGGCCTATGGAATTCAATTTTTCCAAAATAATGGGTTTTCTGGCTGTTGTTTTAGCTTCAGTCAATATCTTCGGCGGTTTTATAGTATCACAGCGTATGCTTCAAATGTTTCGTAAAAAGGATTAAATAGTGTCTGAAGAAGCGACTGGCGTAGCATATTTGCTAGCTGCAATTTGTTTTATCTTGGCACTGCGCGGCTTGTCCTCGCCGGAAACTGCTCGTCGTGGAAATGTAATAGGTATAATCGGTATGGCTATTGCTATTTGCACGACGCTCGCAAATCCTGGGGTGCTCAGCTATAGCTGGATTTTTGCAGGTATAATTGTGGGCGGTGCTATTGGAACTGTTACTGCTGTAAAAATTCATATGACGGCGCTGCCACAGCTTGTAGCGGCGTTTCATAGCCTTGTCGGTTTAGCAGCTGTATTTATTGCGACTGCAACACTTTATGCACCGGAGTCCTATGGTATTGGCAGAGCCGGGCAAATACTAACTGTAAGCTTGGTAGAGATGTCTATCGGTACTTTTATTGGAGCAATAACCTTCACAGGTTCCTTAGTCGCTTTCGCTAAACTACAGGGAATCATTTCTGGAACACCATTAGTTTTTCAGGGTCAACATCTTCTTAATGCATTACTTGGTATTTTTGCTTTGGGATTGATAGCTTGGTTTTCTTTGACCGAATCTTATAACGTATACTGGTTATTGTTAGTTCTGGCTTTTGTTCTTGGGTTTTTGATAATTTTACCCATTGGAGGCGCAGATATGCCAGTCGTGGTCTCTATGCTCAATTCTTATTCTGGGTGGGCGGCATGTGGCATTGGGTTTACGCTGAACAACACGCTCTTAATTATAACCGGCGCACTTGTTGGTTCTTCTGGTGCAATTCTTAGCTACATAATGTGCAAGGGTATGAACCGTTCTTTTTTCAATGTTATCCTTGGTGGTTTTGGAACAGAAGAAGGCGCAGCCGCTGCTAGTCAGGGAGATAAAACTGTTCGGC
>DEBE01000184.1 GCA_002348425.1 Alphaproteobacteria bacterium UBA2964
AGTAGTTTATTTTCCTCTACAATCAAAAGATTGAGAAATGCAGAAGTTGACACGCTGCAAGAGCGAGTTTTCAAGGGTACGGTAAGATTTTTGTTGGATGCAGTAAGCGTGGCTGCAGTCCTAGTTGCAGGATATACAATACTTGGTATTGTTCCGCGATCACCCTTTTCAGTTGAGATAGCTCAGCTATTAATTAACGCAATAGCTTTTATAACAGGAGTTAGCGTTATTGCTCGTGCTTTGCTCGCGCCTCATGCTGACCAGCTGAGGCTAATGCCAGTTTCTGGCAGAACATCTGCCTATTTATATGTTTGGGCCAGAAGGTTATCCCTGGTGGGGGTTGCAGGGTATACTTTGTCGAAAATTACTTCTTTGACGGCTAATCCAGAACTGACAATTTTAGTCGAAGTGCTATCTGCTCTGATCTTTGCCCTCCTCTTAACAATACTTGTTCTGCAAAACCGGGATCCGGTAGCGTTATCAATACGAGGAACCAATAATAATCAAATTAGGTCCCGTCTCGGTGATGTTTGGCACGTACTCGCTTTAATATACATTTTTCTTGTTTTTTGTGTCTTCGGTTTTGGAGCGCAAAGTGGATTTCTTTTCCTAGTAAAGAGTACATCGCTAACTATTTTAGTTGTTTTCGTGGGTGTGTTGTTTTCACTCGGATCAAAGCGAGTGATTGATCGTGTATTTAAAATAGATGCAGAACTTAATAAGCGATTTCCCGGCTTGTTGGAACGCAGCAGTCTTTACAGACCCATTATAAGGAAAATTGTAGATGGCATCTTATCTGTCGTTGTAATCTTGTTTATTTTTGCGGCTTGGGATGTGAATTTATTTGCGACCGTTTCCCCTGAAATCCAAGGCAAAATCCTAGGCGCCGGAGGAACAATTTTGGTCGTGCTCATTATTTGTGTTGTGGCCTGGGAGCTTTCATCAAGTTACATTGCGAAAATACTTGCAAGGTCGGAAGAACGTGCCTCTTTTGGGCGAGCAGGTAGCCGTAGTCGCACACTCTTACCTCTATTAAGAAGGGCCATATTTATAGCTCTTATAGTTTTTGGTGGGCTTATTATACTCTCTGAGATAGGCGTCGATATCGCCCCGCTTATGGCCGGGGCTGGCGTTATCGGTCTCGCGATAGGCTTTGGATCTCAAGCCCTTGTTAGAGATATAATAACTGGCTTGTTTATTCTCATTGAAGACACCATTGCAGTTGGTGATGTCGTAACAGTAGGAGGGCATACGGGACTAGTGGAAGACTTGTCTATTAGAACTATACGACTCCGCGATGTTGCAGGAACGGTTCATACAGTTCCTTTTGGCGATGTAACCTCGGTTGAAAACCTGACAAAGGATTTTTCGTACGCTCTTTTGGATATAGGGATAGCTTATCGAGAGGATACTGACGCGGTTAGTAAGATTTTGCAGGAGATATGCGAAGATCTGCAGGCGGATGAAGATTGGGGGGAGAAAATCCTAGAGCCTATTCACGTGATGGGGGTGCAAGAATTGGCAGATAGCGCCGTTATTATTAGGTCTAGAATTAAAACTGAACCTATAATGCAATGGTCTGTTAAAAGAGAATTTTTACGACGTGTTAAAAAGCGTTTTGATCAAGAGGGTATAGAAATTCCATTTCCTCATACGACAATGTATTTTGGTGAGGACAAGGATGGGAAAGCGCCACCGGCCCAGATTGTGATTGGTGAGGGTTCGTAATTCTAGAAGAGAAAAAAATTATTTCCTGGCATCTTAAATTAAGAAAGGGATACCATGTATAAATTAGGTGAATTAGAGATACATCGGGCAATAGAGAGTGAAGTTCCAATTTTTGATACATTTACTTTCTTCCCAGACGCTACTAGGGAGGTCGTGGAAGCTAATAAAGATTGGCTAATGCCAAGGTATATTGACCCCAAAACAATCGAAGTAATTCTATGCATTCAATCGTATGTGATTAAAACATCACACCACACCATCTTGGTTGATACATGCGTTGGTAACCACAAGTCCAGGCCTGCACGACCGAGCTGGCATATGCAGAACTCGCCATTCATTGAAGAGTTAGGTAGCGTCGGTGTGCACCCTGAGGAAGTAGATTTTGTTTTATGCACTCATCTTCATGTTGACCATGTTGGTTGGAATACCAAGCTTCTAGATGGGAGGTGGGTCCCTACATTTCCCAATGCCAAATATATATTCTCACGGAATGAATTTGAATTGTGGGCAGCTCGCTATGAAAAAGGGGAGACGGTACCTGTCCCGTTGGTTTATGAGGATAGTGTCCTCCCAATTGTTGAGGCTGGTCAAGCAATCATTGTAGAGGATACGCATCAAATCGATGATGGCATGTGGTTAGAGCCTGCTCCAGGTCATACACCAGGGCACGTAATGCTTAACCTAAAATCAGGCGAAGAGACAGCTTTGATGAGTGGTGATGTAATTCATCATCCACTACAACTTATTCGACCTGAATGGTCTAGCCGGGCTTGCGAAGACCCCCATTTGTCCGCAGTCAGCAGAACAAAGATGCTAGAGAGAGTTGCTGATACTAATACCCTGTTATGCCCAGCCCATTTTGGTTCTCCAACAATGGGACACGTTATTAGTCATGCAACTGATGGTTTTCGATATCGCCTGATAGATGAATAAACGCTATAAGTTAACGATTTATATATCGTCATACTTCTAAAAAATTATTCAACTCTATTGAACTGCTGAAAATTTTGTAGGCATGAGAATTTGGTTGTTAACCGATGCAACAATTTGACCGTCTGCTTCCGTTGCCGCTTTTTTTTCTAGCCATTCTGGATCACTGGCAAATGCATCCCACTTCTTCTCTCTATCTGCTAGGGAGTCCCAGGCGAGTAAATAGTA
>DEBE01000151.1:0-2378 GCA_002348425.1 Alphaproteobacteria bacterium UBA2964
ATATTTCTCTTCTGGTGACCTTATTATTTCTCTATACGCCAATCATTGTCTTGATAATATTTTCTTTTAACGACAGCCGTAGAAATATCGTTTGGAAAGGCTTTACGCTAAAATATTATAAGAAGATGTTTTCTAATGAAATTCTCTTAGAGGCTTTTTTAAATTCAATAGTAATTGCTCTTATTACTACGATACTTAGCCTGATGTTAGGTGTTTTAACAGCTATTTTATTGTGGCGTTTTCAGTTTCCTCTCAAGTCCTTATATCAAGGAATGATAATGATCCCCGTCATTGTTCCTGAGATATGTATTGGCATTGCGTTTTTGGTGTTTTTTAATTGGATCGGTTGGCCACCCGATCTCATTTGGCCGTTGAATCTCGCAAAAATTATTTTTGCTCATAGCCTGTTTTGTTTCCCATTTGTTGCGATCGTTATTAGGGCAAAGTTGGTCAGTCTAAACAGGGAGTGTGAGGAAGCCGCTAAAGATTTAGGGGCAAACGCTTGGCATGTTTACAGAGATATTTGGTTCCCACATTTAAAACCAAGCCTTATTGCTGGTGGTTTGCTGGCCTTTACTTTGTCGCTGGACGACTTTGTAATAACGTTTTTTACGTCTGGTCCTGAGACTATCACACTGCCAATCAAAATATATTCAATGGTAAGGTTCTCTGTTACCCCAGAGGTGAATGCCGCTTCAACGGTACTTATTGCTGTGACAATTCTTTCGGTCTGTACCGCAATATTCCTTCAAAAAGAAAGTTTAAAGAAGGGAAGTTTCGAATGAGCGCGCCTTTGATTAGTTTGCAGGGACTTTCTAAAAGTTTTCAAGGTAATGATGTTGTTAAGTGCGTTGATCTTACTATTGATAAGGGCGAATTTTTTGGAATTCTGGGACCTTCAGGCTGCGGTAAAACCACGCTCTTAAAAATGATTGCTGGTTTGGAGGAGCCTAGTGCAGGGAGGGTAATTATTGATGGGCATGACATGAGCGCGGTTCCGGCAAATCGCCGTCCGGTGAATACAGTATTCCAGTCATACGCTATTTTCCCGCACATGTCGCTGGAGGACAACATAAGCTATGGGTTAAAATTGAAAGGCATTGGCTCTGAAGAGTTAAAAAAACGAGTGTTAGATATGCTAGATGTTGTGGATTTAAAAGGTTTGGAAAGGCGTTGGCCGGATCAACTTTCCGGAGGGCAACTTCAGCGGGTAGCTCTAGCGCGCGCATTAATAATGGAGCCGAAGGTGGTTTTGCTCGATGAGCCCCTTGCCGCTTTAGACGCAAAGTTACGAGAAACTATGAAATATGAGCTGGTGAAGATTCAAAAAGAAATAGGTGTCACATTTATTATGGTTACGCATGATCAACAGGAAGCTTTGTCCATGATGGATAAAATTGCTGTTATGAATGGGGGAATAATACAACAAGTTGATCAGCCTAACTTATTATATGAAAAGCCAAAAAATCTTTTCGTAGCTAATTTTATAGGGTCCGCAAATTGTCTCATGGGGAGGGTTACAAAAGTAGAAAAGGGTCGGACGCATATAATGCTTGCAGATCTCAACCAGGAAATCATAGCATTTTCTTATGAAAACTTTAAGGTCAGTGATCGTGTCCAGGTCATCATTCGGCCTGAAAAACTAGCATTTCAGGATACTGAACTTTCTAGCAATCATGAAAAAACTATCAACCGCGTTAGCGGCGAATTGTTGGAAATAACATATCATGGGGGTGTTTCTACGCTCAGAGTTGGTTTTAAGAATAAGAATTTAAAACCTCTGATTATTAGTCAACTCAATAACCAGGATCAAACGAAAGACGGGTATCGCATTGGAAGTCATGTTGAAGTTTGCTGGCGACTTGACGCAGCGACGTTGGTGGCTGATAGCTAATATTTTTTCTTCTGAAGAAAATATTGGCTTATCAGTCTAAAAGCTAGGGGCGCAAATAGAATAATAATGCCTATCCTGCAAAGATGGTGGGTTGCCACAAACGGAACGTCTTGCCCAATGCCAATGGCTATCAAGCTCATCTCTGCTAGTCCACCGGGTGCGTATGCTAATGTAACGAGATACCAAGGTATCCCAGTGAGTTCCCCTATTAACAGTCCTCCCGCTACGGCAGTTGACATGAGAATAAATGTTGAGCCTATGGAAATTTTTAAAATCCTGAGCACTTCAGCAGGTTTTGTTCCAGTGAACCTGCACCCGATTGCTGTACCTAGTACAACCTGGGCAATGGCAACTAGACCGACGGGGGGTGATGAGCTCGCCCAGCCATTTATATGGGCAATGGCTGTCAGAATCATAGCTCCCAGTAAAAAAGCCGCCGGTAATCTGAGGCATTTTGCTAAAAAGGGGCCCAAAGTGACACTTA
>DEBE01000151.1:2781-3063 GCA_002348425.1 Alphaproteobacteria bacterium UBA2964
CCAAATATTCTGAACATAAAAGGTATAGTTAGGACGACGAATAATACTCGGGATGCTTGTGTCAGAGCAATGGCTCTATCATCACCACCCATCTCACCTCCGATAATAGTCATATCGTTTAACCCGCCAGGTGCTGCTGAAAAATAAGAAGTTATTGGGTCATAATTAGCAAATTTGTATAAGTAAAATAAAACACATAGCATTGATAGTATTATATACCCGACCATGGCAGTCACGGAGAACGTCCAGCTACTTAATCTGTCGAGTAGGTCTGGCGTAAAT
>DEBE01000106.1 GCA_002348425.1 Alphaproteobacteria bacterium UBA2964
GTTACAGGTTCTAGCAGGTTATGACGAGCGGGACGCGGGCAGCGTTGATATTCCGGTTGCCGATTATGTTGGCCCTTTAGATAAAGGTATCCAAGGCCTAAAAATTGGTTTCATACGTCATTTTTTTACAACCGATTTTGCAGCCCCTCCGGTTATTACGCAGGCAATTGATACGATGAGCACCACACTCGAAGATATGGGCGCTATAGTGGACGAAGTTCAAGTCTCACCACTTATAGATTGGCATGCGGTAGGACGCATTATCCTGCCAGCAGAAGCTTATGCCATTCATGAAGAAAATCTACAAAACCGGTGGGAGGACTTCGGACCACTTGCTCGAAACAGGATGATGCTTGGGAGTCTGATCAGAGCAGTTGATTATATTCAAGCACAACGGCGGCGCACGGAACTGCTCGGGGAAATTGAAACAACATTAAGGAATCATGACATATTAATTACTACCGCAATGTTAACACCGCAGCCCCCCCTAGACGATAAAGCTCCTTTCCCATTCTTAGATGTGCCAATGATTGCGGTGCCCTTTAACCTTACCCTTCATCCAGTGCAGACCGTGCGAGCGGGGTTTTTTGAGGACGGCATGCCAATCGGTGCACAGATCATCGGACGGCACTGGGACGAAGCAACGGTTTTAAGGGTTGCACACGCTTTTGAGAAAAAAGCCGGCCTTTTGAAGCAACACCCAAATCTAGATTAGAGAAAAATTTGACAGACACTTGATTAGAACAAATTACGTCGTCAGGATATGTAATCAAAACTAGATTGAGGGAGAAAACGTGGGACAATTCGCTTTAGGCCAGTCAGTGCCGCGTACCGAAGACCCCCGCCTGCTGCGGGGAGATGGTCGTTATGTCGACGATATTAGGCTTTTGGATGAATGCCATGCGTTCATGCTGCGATCCCCTCACGCTCACGCAAGAATCGTGAGTCTGGATTGTAGTATTGCCCGCAGAATGCCAGGCATTATTGCCATTTTTACCGGCGAAGATTGGGTTGCCGACGGTCATGGACAACATCCTGCCGGCCACAACCGTGTACGTCGCGACGGATCACCTCTTTATGTTCCAACACGACATGCAATAGCCTATCAGGAAGTGAAAGTTACAGGCGACATTGTCGCAATGATTGTTGCGGAGACTGTCAACCAAGGCAAAGATGCCGCAGAGACAATTTTAATAGAATATGATCTCTTACCAGTAATCACGGAAGGTACACAGGCCACCGCTAATGGAGCACCTCTGCTGCACGAAGGTTGTGATAATAACGAAAGCTACTTTTATACCGCTGGCAATAAAGAGGCCGTGGAAGATACAATAAATACTGCCTACCACGTTACGAGGCTACAAACTAAAATAAACCGCATAACTGCGAATACAATGGAACCCCGTTCCTGTATTGGCGATTTTGATCACAGATTTTCTCGATATATATTGATGGGTGGAACACAACGTCCTCACCTACTGCGTAAAACTCTGGCAGTTGACGTATTTGGCGTACCAGAAACAGCAGTCAAAATGATTACGCCAGATGTTGGCGGGAGTTTTGGCATGAAAGGGGGACATGCCCCGGAGAATCATGCCTGTATGTGGGCTGCTAAAAAAATTGGAAGACCCGTAAGGTGGGTTTGCGAGCGAAGCGATGGCCATGTTACCGATTATCATGACCGCGATCAGCTAACCGATGCCTATCTCGCATTAAATGAAGACGGAGATTTTTTAGCTCTCAAGGTGAGCAATCTCTGTAACATTGGTGCATGGCTGGACCCTGGTGGAACAATTTCACCGGCAGGGCACCTCGGCGGATTAGCTGCAACCTATAAGACACCGCTGATTTACGCGGAATCCTCTGCAGTTTTTACCAATACCAGTCCCAATGGTCCTTTCAGGGGGTCCGGGCGACCCGAAGCATCATATGTTATTGAACGACTGATTGATAATGCTGCCCGAGAAATGAATCTGGATCGGGCTGAGATTCGATTACGAAATATTGTACCGCCCGACGCCATGCCATTTAAAACTGGTCTGATTTATACTCTCGATTGCGGGGAATTCGGTCAAAACATGGAAAATACCCTGAAAATGGGTGACTATATAGGATTTGAAAATCGCCGAAAAGAGGCCCGTAAAAACGGCAAACTTCGAGGCCTTGGAATCGCAAATTTTATTGAACAAACAGCACAGCTTGATGGGGAAACGGTTAGTGTGCAATTTGATCAATCAGGTACTGTAACAGTTGTACCGGGTTCTGTAGATCACGGTCAGGGTCATGACACGATGTATAAAATTGTGGTTTCAGATGCGCTAGGGATCGACGAGAAGGATATACGTATATCCTATGGAGATACCGATTCGCTGCCCTACGGAGGTGGAACATATGCATCAAGAACCGCTATTCTGGGAAGCTCAGCAGCCACAAGGGCAATAGATAAAATCCTTGAAAAAGGAAAGCACATAGCGGCGCATCTTCTTGAAGCAGCCAATGCTGATATTGAATTCCAAAATGGAAAATTCGTAGTTGTCGGAACCGACAAAGCGGTTACAATCCAAGACGTAGCCAAGGCTGCGTATCGTAGTGAACTTTTACCAGAGGGTATGGAACGAGGTCTATTTGATACTGATACGTTTACACCAGGAACCCCTACCTTTCCAAATGGCTGCCATGTCGTTGAAGTCGAAATAGAACCAGAAACTGGTGTTACCCAAATTCTTAAGTACTCCGTTACGGACGATGTTGGCACGGTAATAAATGCCTTGACTCTAGAAGGACAAATACACGGTGGAATCGGACAGGGAGTAGGCCAAGCTTTTACAGAGGGAATACAATATGATAGCGACGGACAGCTTTTAACTGGCTCTTTTCTTGATTATGGCATGCCTAGAGCGCATGACATGTGCAACTTTGACTTGTCAAATAACCCCGTACCTACAAAACTTAACCCTTTGGGTGCAAAAGGGGCTGGGGAAGCAGGAAACGTAGGGGCGTTAGCGGCAATTATGAATGCAGTCGTAGATGCACTTTCTCCTCTAGGTATTCAAAACCTCGACATGCCGGCAACGCCGGAGAAGGTTTGGAGGGCAATTCAGGAAGCAGCAGGTTAGGTTTTATGCTTTCAAGATAGTATCGGATATTTTTTCGCCTATCATAATCGTCGAAATATTGGTATTTGCGCAAGGTACCATTGGCATGATGGATGCATCACAAATTCTTAGCCCCGAAACACCGTAAACCCGGCCAGCTGGATCTGTTACTGCACTAGGATCATCCTCCGGCCCCATCCGACACGTACACGACGCGTGCCAATGGCCTAGAACCGTTTTACGGATCCACTGTTCAATAACAGCCTCATCCTGCATTAAATCTGCAATAGACGGGCCGTCCGCTATCATATTCTCAATGATCCATCTACGCATGAATGGTGATGCATCCATCGCTTGAGCTCCGACCCAAGTCTGCAAACGATTCCAGTTACTGTAAACACCAACTTTCCTTGCCCGTGTCCCATAGCTAACAGGAAATACATCCAGAACCGCTTCTTTAAGTTCAGACATCTCACAAAGTTTCGCCATCACCCGGACACCAGCTATCATGCGCTCCATATCACGCCGATCAGAACACATGTTAAAATCAACATTAGGCTCGCCAAAGATGTCCCCGGCTTCCAAGGTTACTTCCCCTGTCGAATATGACTTATTAACCCAAAGCTGCATAATACCCATTCGATCACCGATTGGATGCCATGCGGCGCGATTTGTAGGAACGATATACATATCACCGCTTGGTACACCCTCTAACCCGGAGGACCAACGTACAGCGGCTATCATATGAGTTGGCAACCCAGGGGTGAGTCTCGATTCTTTCTTAAGGTAGGCCCCAAAGTTAACGCCTGGGTGTTCCATAAGATTCTTACCAACCCCTATTCGATCAGCAATCACCTCAACCCCCAACGCTGTTAATTCACCACCCGGTCCTATACCTGAACGCATCAAAAGTGGAGGCGTATGCAACGCACCCGCGCAGACGATAACTTCGCGGGCATAAATATCAATGTTTTCATCAAGCCGGTTCACCCTGACACCCTTAACCTTCCTCCCTTCAAAAATAAGTGTTTTGACATCAGAGAGATCGAGCATTTCAAGGTTTTGTCTTGAACGGACAGAATTTGTCAGATACGCGGAAGATGCAGATATCCGCTTCCCATCAATATTATTCATTGGAATTGGAAAATATCCATCGTCAAAAACAGCGTTTTGGTCCTTGAGGTTCTTCCAACCTTCTTTTTTAGCCGCCTTAATTGCAGCGGTCGTAAATCCCGGCCATTGATCCTCAAAAAGTCGACGTAATCCGATCGGCCCCTCTTCACCGTGTAATGGGCCATCAAAATCGTAGTCTTTTTCGAGCTTTTTAAAGTATGGTAAAACGTCTTCCCAACTCCAGCCCTTTGCACCACGTTCCTGCCAACCATCAAAATCGCTCGGAAGACCACGATTGGCGCACATTCCGTTTACAGAGGACCCGCCGCCAATTACCTTGCCCTGATTATATCTTCGCTTTGGTCTTTGATCAGGAGCGTTGCCGGGACGGGGCAAAAACGAAGCACTGAGACCGGGCCATGTGAACCGTGGAGCACCCTTAGCGGTGGCTACAAAATTATTATTTAATTCCTCAGGTTCTTTACCAGGGGGATAGTCTTTACCTGCCTCAAGTAATAAAACGCTATTTGTTGATTTCTCTGTAAGTCGACTCGCTAAAACACTGCCGGCTGACCCTCCCCCGATAATAATATAATCGAACACCTTATCTCCGAAATCCACCACTAGCCATTCTCCCCATATTAAACAGTTTAGAGAGAATACACATGAATCCTTTTTCTGTAAGGGGCCAAGTAATTAGTTTATTTTGCAACCTGATTTAGAAAGGGCGCTGCCCCCTCCATTACGGGATTAGTATCTTGAATGGTAAGACGTCTAAGCATTCGGCGTTCATCACGCGGAAAATCTGTACGCGCATGGATTGTACAACGATTATCCCACATTATCAGATCTCCAATTCGCCAAGGGTGCTCATAAACAAATTGCGGTTGTTTTTGGTGTTCAAACAGATAAGACAGAATTTTATCGCTCTCTTCCTTGTCGAGCCCAATTATCTCTTCTGTCATCAATTCACTAACAAATAGCGCTGACCGGCCTGTCTCCGGATGTTTCCGAAAAATTGGGTGAGCATAATGCGGAAAATTTTTCCGGTCATACTTCTTTTTCATTTTCAGTGTTGTACCATACTCATATACCTGCATCGCCTTCTTTCCGTTAAGACGGCGCTTCAGGTCATCTGGCAGACCTTCTGCCGCTGCGTAGCAATTAGAAAACAGGGTATTACCACCCCAGGAAGTAAGTTCCATTGCATACAACATCGTCGCTTTCGATGGAAATTCAAAATAAGCCGTATCTGCGTGAAAAGTCATTTCGCCATCCGGCAATGAACCAATTGGCTTACCATCTTTCCTCACATTAGTGACCAGCATTACATGCTCACCATATTCATCCAATTCATTTGGTTTAGTTCCTGGCCTATTACGACTTCCTAACTCACCAAAGTTAAGGGCAAATTTTTTCTGATCTTCTAATGTGATATCCTGATCACGGATGCATACCAGCCCATACAGGTGGAAGGCCTCTTCTATTTTCTTTAATTTCACTTGGTCCTGAGACTGACTTAGCTCAATATCGGTGATCTCCGCACCAACAGCTTCCGAGAGTGGTGTAATTTTCATGGCCCTTCCTTTAATTGCCAGTCAAATCTTTTGGGTATTATACCCAATTATCAACAAAATTTGAAGTCTTGCCCTAATGATAAGGGCATTCTAAAGAAGAGGTATGACACCACCTATTTTAATCCTAAGAAATATTAATCTTACTTTTGGCGGCACGCCTCTTTTCAAAGACGCCGAATTAAGCATTTCAGAGGGTGAATGCCTATGTCTCGTTGGACGAAATGGGTCCGGAAAATCAACATTATTAAAAATTGCTGCTGGCCTCATCGAGCCAGATACCGGAGAGATATTCCTTCAACCAGGGAAAACTTTGCGCTATCTACCCCAAGAGCCAGATATGGGTAAATACAACAATACTCTTGCCTATGTTAAAGCCGGTCTCGCGCCGGGTGATGACCCCAACAGAGCATCATACCTTTTAGCTCAGCTTAGTTTAAACGGTGAAGAAAAACCTTCTAAACTCTCAGGGGGAGAAAAAAGACGATGCGCATTAGCACGCGTATTGTCACCAGAACCTGATATTCTTCTATTAGATGAGCCGACTAATCACCTCGACCTCCCTGCTATTGAATGGCTCGAGTCGGAACTACAAACCATGCGTACCGCCCTGATCCTTATTAGCCATGATCGACGTTTTCTAAAAAAACTATCAAACAGAACAGTATGGTTAACCCACGGTACCACTCGTACCCTCAGAGAAAACTTTAACAAATTCGAAGAATGGCGCGATACTATTCTAGAACAAGAGATGACCGAACGCAGCAAGCTTGACCGTAAACTTTTAGCAGAAACAGAATGGCTACGAAAAGGCGTGACCGCTCGCCGTAAACGCAATCAAGGTCGCCTTCGTTCACTCATCGCTCTTAGAAAAAAAAGAAGAGACCAACGCGTCCCAGCCGGACAAGTTATTTTTTCTAGCACAAAAACGGGTCAATCCGGAAAATTTATCCTAGAAACTAAATCGATAAGCAAAACTTTTGGCCAAGGACCGATTATAAAAAATTTTTCGATAAAGATTAAGAGAGGGGATCGTATTGGAATTGTAGGACCAAACGGAGCAGGAAAAACAACTCTGATTAACTTGATAACCGGCAGCTTAGAACCTGATGAGGGCAGTATTCGACTAGGTACTAACCTTGAGATGATAACCCTTGACCAAAATCGGGAAAAACTTGATCCGAACTCTACATTAGAAAATGCTCTGACCGGGGGGAGTGAAATTATTTCCGTAGGAGATAAAAACAAGCATGTTATTGGATATATGAAAGATTTTTTATTTTCCCCCGAACAAGCTCGCACTCCCGTTGGGGTATTGTCTGGCGGCGAGCGGGGAAGAGTAATGCTTGCCCGGGCTCTTGCAAAACCTTCTAACTTTTTAATTCTTGATGAACCCACCAATGATTTAGATCTCGAAACCCTAGACCTGTTGCAAGAAATGATTGCTAACTACAAGGGTACAATCATACTTGTAAGCCACGATCGAGATTTTCTGGATAGAACTACTACCTCCATTATATGTTCAGAAGGTAATGGTAATTGGGTGGAATATGCTGGAGGTTATAGTGATATGCTCTTGCAAAGAGGTAACCACTCGTTAGAAAAAAATAAAAAATCCAAAGACAGTCGGCCAAAAGACAAAAGAAAAGAATTAAAAACTGCTAGCTCTAAAAATAAAATTAAAATGTCCTACAAGGATAAATATGCGCTTGAGATTTTACCTCATCGCATGGAAAAAATGCGGGAACTAATTTTAAAACACCAGACAATTTTATCCGACTCCGATTTATTTCTAAAGGATGCCAAGTCCTATGAAAAATCTGCGAAAACTATAGAGGTTACACAATCTGAATTGGAAGAGGCGGAAGAACAATGGCTTGAGTTAGAAATACTTCGTGAACAAGCAGAAAAAAGCTAGCCCATTGCTGCTAATTTTATCGCCTCTGGCGTAAAAGGCATTCGCCTTAGCCTTAAACCAATTGCGTTGTAAATTCCGTTCGCAATCGCCCCTGCTGTGGGACCAGAAACACATTCGCCCGCCCCCAGAAATCTCTCATTTGGCCGATCGAGCAGAATCGTTTCAATCACTGGAATATTATCAAAACGTAAAATTGGATATGTCTCCCAGTCGCGACTTGTGATACCCCCACGATCGTATGTTACCTCCTCATAAAGGGTCCAACTCGCCGCTTGAAGAAAACCACCTTCAAATTGAGCAGTCAGGCCAGCGTGATCTATTATTTGGCCAGCATCACCAGCGAGGACTGCTCGAATCATCTTTACCTGA
This sequence comes from Alphaproteobacteria bacterium UBA2964, assembly GCA_002348425.1. Next base: position 8,070 of record DEBE01000106.1, read on the forward strand.
GCCAAATCGTCCACTTCTACCTCTACCGCTACAGCCGCGTATGCCTGGATATTTTTATACTGGGCAAGGGCAATGCCTAAACCCCTATTTTCTCCAACTTTTAAACCCCAGCCGATTTTATCAGCCGCTACCTCGAGAACATGTTTAGCTCTTTCATCTGAGAGATGCATTAGACGAAACTGAACGGGATCGATATTAGCTCTCTCAGCCAATTCATCAACAAACGACTCGATGGCAAAAATATTAGCAAAAGCACCCAGTGTCCTTAGTGCTGAAGTTCTAAGAGGCAAACCCCTTACCAGATTTTTTACAAGCCTTTTATCTTCAAAATTGTAAAGTGGATCGAGATTTCTATGCAAACCAGCATGACGAGACATATTTGGTTTTGGAACTAAAGGCTTGATACCAACACCACAATACTTCAGAGGTAATAATCGCGCCGGACCAGCGCCACCTGGTTCCGGTCTGGGGCGCATACCGTAAGTATCGCTGAATGTTTCTTGAGACCATTTGATAACCCTACCATTCTCGTCAAGACTAGCGTTGAGATCCATTACCATACTGGAACCATAAGGTTCCCATGCGTGTTCATCCTCCCGTGTCCATTTTAGGAGGATAGGCTTTCCGGCTAGGGCTAATGCAATTAATGCTGCATCAACCGCGGCATCGTCTGCACCATTATGTCCGTAACAACCAGCTCCCGGGACATGTATAATTTTCAAATTTTCTGCTTCTAAAGATAACGCTTCTGCAAGGCTTTGACGGAGAACATAGACACCCTGACTATGGGTCCAAATCGTTATTTTTTTTCCCTCTGCTAGCGCCATAGCAGCCGAGGGGCCAATAGAACCATGCATTAAATAAGGTTTTTCATATTTTGCTGAAAGAGTAGAAGTCGCATTCGCCGGCGGGGGTGAAAGTGACTCAACACTCTCATTTTGTGGTACTCCATCCACTACCGGGAGACTTACCCTTTCATTTGCAATCAGTCTTTCATAAATATCTTGAGGCTCTAGACCGCTTCCCTGGTTCCAGGTCGAAGTCTCAAATAACCTTTTAGCGGCCTTAACGGCCATGTACTCATCAGCATTTACCACAGCTAAAAAGGACCCATCTTGAACCAGATTACAACCCTTCTTCTCAAGGCTTTTAGCTACTTTCCGGTTAATGGAATTTAAGCGGGCATGGTAATGGGGGGGACGCACAACCCGGGCATGCAACATTCCTGCTATCTTCATATCCTGAATGAAATATGGTTCTCCACCAACAATATCTTTTAGACCGCGGAAGACCACAGGATTACCAATTACTTTATAGTCATTAGGATGTTTAGTGATAGCGTTGGGATCCACATCAACATGAAATGGCTTTTTAGCTGCAAGTTCTGCATACGTAATTGAGTTATTTGTTTCCCTTGATCGAACTAGTCCATTGGAGACGAACAAGGTAGTGACTTCTACTTCTAGTGCGTCAGCCGCCAATGCAATCAAATGCTGGCGTGCGGTTGCCGCTGCAGCCCTCACCGCATTCCCCGATTCTTCCATCGAATTACTACCTGAAGTTATTCCTTCGTCCGGATCTACACCCGTTTCTGTTCGGGATATATCAATATTATCAATATCCACATCAAGTTCTTCTGATACTATGAGAGCTAAAGCGGTAGAAATTCTTTGTCCTATATCTACTTTACCGGTACGAACTAGAATACGGCCGTCATCGTTGATTGCAATCCAGTTATCAAGGCTTGGTGTTTTCTTAAGGCTATTACTATCCGACATTCTTAAATGCCTGCTTAGCGCGATCGATAGCCTTCAAGACCCTAAAATGAGACCCACAACGACAAAGGTGATCATGAAGGGCACTACTGATTTCTTCTCTACTAGGTTGAGTTTTTTTGTTAAGCAATGCCGTCACAGCCACCACAAGGCCGGCTGTACAATAACCGCATTGTGCAGCCCCCTCTTGGATAAAAGCTTTTTGTACTGTACTCGGTTCTCCATTCCTAACTAGACCTTCAACCGTAATTATCTCTTGATCTTTAAATTCTGATGCTGCGCGTACACATGATAATACTTTTTCTCCATTCGCCAAAACCGCGCAAGCACCACACTGTTCCAATCCGCACCCAAGCTTAGCACCCATTAAATTTAGTTGATTTCGAAGAACGTAAATCAGTGGGGTTTCTGGCGAGCAATCGATATCATATTTTTCCCCGTTCACCTTTAGCGAAAATTCAGACATATGTTCGACCCTTTAATGGCTTTTCCCCTTACCAAGCAGACTTCCAGGTATAATAGCTACAAAAAACATTAGGGCTGCAACAAGAAACCCTTCACGAAAACCAAGCATCATTGCTTGACTATAAATCGATGAGCCTAGCTGCTGCAATGCAGTCAAATATTGCAGTGATTCTGGAATTCCTGCTGAGCCCAAATAGGATTGGAAGGACCTTAAAAACTCTATTGTCGCCGAATTACCAGACGTTTGAGTAGCAATATAAGATTCCGCGTAATGCGTAGAACGGATGTCCACAAACGTTGCTAACAGACTGACACCAAAAGCTCCTCCCAGCTGACGAGAAAAACTCATCATCCCTGCACCCTGACTAACTTGCTCGGCTGGCAAGGCGCGCATTGAACCGGTTGTTAATGGAGGAAACACAAAACCCAAGCCTACGCGCCCTAAAATTAACCACCAGCCGAAAATCCAAAAAGCTGTATTAGTATCCGCACCAGCCATCAAATAGCACGAATAAGACGTCATAATTAAACCAATAGTTATTGGTATCCTGGGGCTAATCCAATCGCTTATACGACCAGTCAGTGGAAACACTAAAGCGAGTAAAAGACCTGCGGGCATCAGAAGGAAGCCTGCTTTTGTGGGTGTATAACCTTGAACTATCTGAACAAAAAGTGGGATCAAATACCATAAACCAAAATTACCCGCACCCCAAACAAAGGATAATAAACAACCCGAGGTAAATTTTACATTACTAAATAGTTTTAAACTCAACATCGGCTGTCGACAAATTGACTCCCAAAATAGAAACCCGATCAAAGCGACACAGGTAATTATAAAGTATAAAACAATTATATCGGAGCCCCAGCCTTCCCTTCCACCGCTAGAGAGGGCAGACAAAAGTGCAAATATAAATACTGAGATGAGGACCAGTCCCAACCAATCCATATCGGCTTTCTTAGTTCCCTTTTCGCGGGCCGGCATAAATACTGCTGCCATGATACTACCCAGACCGCAAAATGGTAAAACAAGCCAGAACACCGCACGCCAATCAAAAGTATCAACCAGTATTCCGCCAAATGCTGGACCGAGTGCCGGTGCTAAAACAATACCGAATCCAAAGAAACCCATCGCTCGGCCACGCTGGTCTGGTGGAAAAGCCTGATAGATAACTTGTAATGCCAACGGATGAATGAAACCTGCACCAAGCCCTTGTAACAATCGAGCAAAAACCAACATATCAAAAGTAGTACTCATTACGCCGAGGATCGACCCAGCTACAAAAATTACCATTGAAACGTAATAAGTATTTCTTTTACCAATTGCTGATAACATCCAAGAATTAAGAAGCATTGCCACGGTCATAGTAGCTAGGAATCCAGCCGATAACCACTGTGCCTTATCCTGTCCAACCCCAAACGCACCCATTATATTTGGGATTGCGACATTAACGATCGTCGATGAAAGAATTAATGAAATATTTCCAATCATGGCCGTCAGGGTGATTAGCCACCGATGGCTTAAACCAAATCGAGCGGCTACGTCAGCGGTCGATGATGCCAACGTTTATCTCCACCATCATCCCGGGACGAAGAAGTTCACTTTGATCCTCAATATCTACCCGGATACGGATACGCTGGACAATCTTAGTGAAATTTCCACTAGGGTTAGGCGTTGGAAGCAAAGCAAATTCACTCGTTGCAGCATTCCCTATTCTAGAAATTTTTCCTTGAAAAACTCTATCGGGATATGCATCCACATTCACCGTAACTTTTCGACCTTCACTTATAAATCGAAGATCAGTTTCCTTAATATTTGCCGAAACCCATACCTTTTTGGGATTATGGACCATCAACAAACGTTGACCGGCAGTAATAAACTCACTGGTATTTACAAAGGTCTTATCAACAACTCCATCAAATGGACTATTTATAATCCGGTCACGAAGGTTAAGTAATTGTCTTTTCCTCTGAGCCAATACCTCTGTTTTACGATGTTTTAGCATAGTCAATTGACGATCAAAAACTAATAACTGCTCACGATCTGCCAAAGCCCGAATTAATGCCGCCTTAGCAGCAGCTACCTCGGCCTGAGCCTGTTGGAAAGCTTGTCCAGCCTTGCGATAATTATTCCGACTCTCTTCCCACCGCTGTCGAGAAATTACTTTACGCTTTAATAAGGTTTTTCTTCGTTCAAATTCTATATTCGCAAGATTAAGATCTGACTTTCTTCCGGCAAGAGCAGCTTCAGCTGCTAGTACCTGTGAACGCTTAACCGACCCTGCGCTCTGTGTCTGTCGATCGGTCATTTTTTTCTCGGTTAACACACGAGCTCGTTCGGCTTCTAATGATTTCAATCGCGAGTCTAGTTCGCTTAAAAGTAGTCTTGCATCGCGAGCGTCAATCGATACTAGA
>DEBE01000082.1 GCA_002348425.1 Alphaproteobacteria bacterium UBA2964
GGGTTCCGGTGGAATGTTGGTAAGTGCGATTGACTCTGCATGGCAACTATATGCCATTTACCTTGTAATGTTTGGGCTTTCTGGGCAGGGAGCGCTCGCCGCCCCAGCACTAGCTAACATTGCGCGCTGGTATACCAGACACCGGGGACGCGCTGTGGGTATTGTAGCTAGTGGACAAGCTTTGGCAGGAATAGTTTGGTTACCTGTTTTTGGTTACGTGATGCCGGAGATTGGTTGGCGGTCTATGTTTTTTTGGTACGGTTTATTCTCGTTATGTATTATGTTGCCTTTGTGTTTTATTGTTTACCATAAGCCACCTGTACAACAAAGCGACGGACTGGAGCGAACCACTAGCGGCTCTATTAAATCGTTAAAGGTCCCAAAAATTTCAGACAGTACTTTGCAAAAGGGTCTATGTTTTGCAATTTTTGGTTGTTGCGTAGCTATGTCCTTACCACTCGGGCATCTCGTTTCTTTTGTTACAGATCGGGGTCACCCAATTCAAAACGCTGTAGGGGTGCAATCTACCATGCTCCTTTGCGCTTTTATTAGTCGAGCGCTACTTCTAGGGTTGTTGTCTGACCGTTGGGGGGGGATACGTGCACTCCTTATCTTTGCATCAGTGCAGGCGGTTATGCTTGTCGTCTTTACAATTACTTACCAACTTTGGGTTTTGTATGTTGTAGCGGCCCTGTTCGGTCTAGGGTATGGGGGCCTATTTCCTGTGTACGCAGTAGCGATAAGGGATCATCTTCCTATAACGGAAGTTGGCAAACGAACGGGTGTAGTGTTCTTTGTTGGTGCGGTTGCGATGGGCTTTGGAGGCTGGATTGGCGGCTATTTATTCGACCAGACAGGCTCCTATACATTGCCCTTTTTAATAGGTGCGGTATTTAATGCCGGAACGGTAATTTTAGTGCTTTATTTAATGCATAGGCTGCGGGGTTTCTTACCTGGCAGGCTCGCAGAAACATAGTTAAGACGCTTCCTGAATTGCCTTCCACACTCGTTCCGGAGTGGCTGGCATTCCCAAATTGTGGACGCCTACACGTTCTAGCGCGTCATTTATACCATTCATCACAGCGGCCAAAGCTCCGACTGTCCCGCCCTCTCCAGCTCCTTTTACCCCAAGAGGGTTAGTCGACGTGGGAACGGGATGTCGGTCTAAAGTGAATTCACAAAAATCAGAGGCGCGTGGCATGCAATAATCCATAAATGAGCCCGTTATAACCTGACCCTCCTGATTATACATCATTTGCTCCATTAGGGCTTGCCCAACACCCTGAGCAATTCCCCCAATCACCTGTCCATCTACAAGAACAGGGTTTAATTCAACCCCGACATCGTGAACGGCGGCGTAGCGGACAAGTTCGGTTGTACCGGTATCTGGATCAATTTCGACCTCACAAACATGGTATGTATTGGGAATGTTTGTAGTTTCCGGCGACCAACTTGCAGTTTCATATAGTCCAAATTCCATTCCGGTTGGAACCTTTGATGGTTCAAATGCGACATCAATTACATCTGAAAATGAAACCTGCCGGTCCGTTCCAGCGACTATGAACTCGCCTTGGTCAAATTCGATGTCATCATATGCAGCTTCCAGCATATGGGCTGCAATTTTCTTTGCTTTATCGCGTGTTTTTTCTGCGGCTAACAAGACCACACTGCCGCAAATAGTTGCTGTTCGGGCAGCGCCAGTTCCAGAGCCGAAACTGTGCTTGCTGGTGTCACCTTCGACCACTCGGATCTTTTCTGCATCTATACCCAAAGTTTCCGAAACAATCTGCGTATAAATTGTCGCGTGGCTTTGTCCACCAGCCGTAGAAGCTGTCAAAACCGTCACGGTGCCCCCCGGATCAAATCGTAGTTCGGCTGCTTCCGGAGCAGGACTGCCCGAGGGGTCTACACTTGACGAGACACCTACTCCGTACAATTTTCCTCGCTTTTCAGCATTCTTGCGGCGGGATGGAATGTTGTCGTATTCTGCTAGTTTAAGACATTTGTCCATAACAGCCTCAAATTCCCCGCAATCATAGGTTTGCCCATTAGGCAATTTGATAGGCATAGCGTTTGGTGCAATATAATTTCTTCGACGGATTTCAGAATGATCGAGCCCAAGTTTCTCCGCCGCAAGGTTTATAAGACGTTCCAGCACATAACTTCCCGGTGTGCCAGACGGCCCCCTATAATTCGCCATGGGTACAGTGTTAGTAAGGGTGGCGGTTGAATGTCCGAATACCGTTGGCATGTCGTAGGTGCTACAAAGATAGCTGGCGGCACCATTAGGGGTTCCAAAACCGTTCATCGAAAGAAACGCACCGACATTTGCGTAGGCCCGAACACGATAACCCAGAAATTTTCCGTCATCGTTGAAGCCAAGCTCTGCTTCGAATTCAACGTCACGAGCTTGGTCATCTGAAATGTGCCCTTCACTGCGTTCACAAACCCATTTAACAGGTCGTCCCACCCGTTTGGCAGCCCAAGCCACTAATGGAACTTCCGGAGTAAGTCCACCCTTCATGCCAAAAGAGCCTCCAACGTCTCCTGCAATGACTGTCATCTGATTTTCTTCGATATCGAACATTTTCTTTGTCATCATATTTCGCCAGACAAAGGGGCGTTGTTGACAGGCATAAACTGTATAATGGTCTCGTCCGGGATCATAGTTTGCGACAACGGCACGAGGTTCCATCGTATTGGCTGCAACTCGCGATACTACCATTGTTTCTTTTATAAGGTGCGGGGCGTTTGATAGGGCTGTATTCGTTTTTTCCAAATCACCCTTTATCGAGGTAAACGCTTCATTTCTTTCTCCGCCGTTGTATAGTTGATTGGCTTCTGGTCGATTATTCTCAATTTGGCTTACTACGGCCGGTAAAATTTCAAAATCAACTTCTATACATTCAACTGCATCCTTGCCTTGATTGATGGTCTCACAAACAACCATGGCCAATAGTTGTCCAACATGAACAACCTTGTCTCGAGGCATCGCCTCTCGAAGAGGCCTAAATCCAGGCCTTCCGTCTTTCCGTTTAGGAGGTGTATTGCCGGCAACCGGGCCTAGATTGTCCTCAGCACAATCGTCTCCAGTGAAAATATTAATCACACCTGGTAAAACTCTGGCCGGACCAATATCAATAGATTTAATTTTTGCATGGGCGTGCGGAGAACGAAGGAAAACGGCGTGGCATTCAAATGGCAGTTTTACATCATCTGTATATTGGCCTTGACCTGTTAAGAGTCTTGGTGCTTCAACCTGTGTAACCGGTTGGCTGATGGAATAACGAGTCACTATTTGATCTCCAAAAAAATGATTTGTACATACTTTATCTGAAGTTATTGGAACAGCAATTACTGTAATAAAACAAAATGAAAAAATTTCTCTTATCCGCATTGTTTAACATAATAAAATTGTCGACAATATCGCTAACCCAAATTTAGCATTCTGGAGAAGATGTAATGGCATTAAAGAAATCAGCTAAAAAATCGATAAAAAAATCTAAACGAAAAAAGTCTGAAGCGCAGGCAAAGGACCCGATTTTTGAAACGGTCAAAATTGAGCGTAACAAGGGTATTACATTTCTCATAATGAATAGGCCTGAAAAGAGAAATGCTATGAGCCCGCAACTTCACTTGGACATGAATGACGCGATTGATCACTTATCTATCGACCCACACACCGACGTCTTGGTGTTGACCGGGGCAGGAAAGGCCTTCTGTGCCGGACAAGACATTAGACTTTACTTTCGCGGAACCGCTGATGATCCCGCAGCTCGAGCAAAAGCTCGCAGAGCTTCAAATGGCTGGCGCTGGCAAAAGCTGTCGCGTTTTCCAAAACCAACAATTGCGATGGTGAATGGGTATTGTTTTGGCGGAGCTTTTACTCAGGTCAGTGCCTGCGATTTTGCAATTGCGTCTAACTCCGCCACATTTGGTTTGTCCGAGGTAAACTGGGGAATCATTCCGGGGGGTATTGTCAGCTGGAATATTGGTCAAGTAATGAATTACAGAAATGCTATCTATTATGGTACGACGGGTGAACCATTTAACGGAAAGAGGGCTATGGAGATTGGAATGGTTAACAAATCTGTACCTGCTAGCAAGCTTAAGTCAGAAGTAATGAAACTTGCGCGTTTAATGCAACAGAAAAGTCCAGCAGCAGTAAAATATACTAAGGAAGCGATAAGGGCTGTACGTTTTATGAATGAACCTGAAGCCGCAGATTACCTGAATGCCAAGAGCGATGCCTTAAAATATATGGACAAGGAAAATAGCCGAGAGCAGGGAATGTCGCAA
>DEBE01000205.1 GCA_002348425.1 Alphaproteobacteria bacterium UBA2964
AAACATGTTGAAGAGGCCGATCAATGCTATTGCTGTAGCGGCCATAGCACCTCCCACGGCTGTGCCACTTAGATAGTTTTCTAAGTGGTTATTGATAAATTGCACCTGAAAACCACATACATAAAACCCGATCACTAAAAGCCAGAAACCTTTATGTCCGCTAGCTTCTTGGATCGCCTGACCAAGGCTTTGTGTATCTTTTTTATTTAATGTATTGCTAGCAGCATGAGAGATACATAGCGTAAGTGGAACCACCATAAGAGCCATGGTGGCCAAAACTATTGTGGCAAAAACCCAGCCTGACGCACCGATCATATAGTTACTTAGTGGAACAATCAGCATTTGTCCTGCAGTACCACCAGAGACAACTACGGATAACCAAAATGTTCGTTTTTCTTCTGGTGCAACCCGGCCGACAATTGATAGTAGCATCGGTAAAGCGATTCCGCTTGAACCAATTCCCATCAAAAATCCTATGCTAATCACAAGACCAGTTTCTGTGGTTGATTGCGACATCATAAAAAGCCCAAAGGCATAGATAAGTCCGGATACCAATAAAACTTTAATTGGACCCCAGCGATCAGCAATTGCACCAACAAACGGGGCAGCGCAACCATAGATTAAAACCTGTATCGCTGTTGCAAATGACATCGGCTCGAAGTTTTGAACTAATACGCCTTGAGCATTAGTTGTCATGAAATTGAGAGCTTCTGTTATGGGTCGCAAAAACATTCCAAGACTTTGCCTGCCACCATAAGCGAATATGACAATACCCACAGCTGAAATAAGTACAAAATGAGGACTACGCCAAAACGCTTTAGTCATAAAAATTTTCCTCGAAAAATGGCGGGGCAGCCTAGGCGGGTTGTGCTAGTCTTTCCACCGGTCTTTCTTGAATCGGAAGGTGAAATAAAGCTGCAAGCATCCCTCCAAAAATAATTATCCACCACCATTGATCATAAGATCCAGTGGCGTCACGGACTATGCCACCCATCCAAGTACTTAGAAACCCTCCAATCTGATGGCTTAAAAAGGCAATAGCGTACAACGTGGCCATGTACCGCGGGCCAAAAAATCCAGATACAAGTCCCGCCGTTAAAGGAACTGTGGCCAGCCAAAGAAAACCTATACAAGCAGCGAATATATAAACCGACATTTGTGTTATTGGCGACAGAAAAAAAGCTAACATAACAAGCGATCTACCAATATAAAGACCTGCAAGTAGGTTTTTTTTCTTGAATTTTCCGCCAAGCATGCCAGCAAGAGCAGTACCAATTACATTTGTTAGACCAATTAACGCGATAGCGTGGGCCCCAATCGTGGCTCCTGTTCCAGTATCTTCCAAGTACTTGGGTAAATGAGTGACTACGAATTGTACTTGAAAGCCGCACGTGAAAAATCCGAGGCACAAAAAAATAAAACTTTTATGATTTCGTGCTTCCTTTAAAGCCTGACCAAGTGTTTGGTGATCTTTTTTTTGATCAAGCGCGTTTCCACTGGCTTTACCAGCTAACATCGCCATTGGAACGATAGCAAAAATAACCGCAGCTAATATCGTTATCGCATCGCTCCAGTCCATACGTTCGAGCAAATACCCATTGAGTGGGACTAGAAACATCTGACCGCCTGTACCACCCGCTGATACTATTCCAAACCAAAGGCTTCGACGATTTTCAGGAGCAACTCGGCCGACGACAGATAATAGCATTGGTAGGCCACACCCTGCTGCTGCAAGACCACTAAGGACACCTACACTAAGTGTTAAATGCATTTCAGAAGAGGCCTGACCTAGAAGAACCATGCCAAGAGCATAGAGGCTACCTCCGGCGACCAACATTTTGACAGGCCCCAACCATTTATCAGCGATTGCTGATACAAATGGTACACTCAGACCAACAATCAGTGTCTGCATACTGACTGCAAATGAGAAAGGCTCGACACGTCCTCCTGAGATAGCATCAGAGATTGGAATTAAAAATAATCCAAAGCTTTGCCTTGTCCCATATGAAATAAGAATTATAAAAGTACAAAGAATTAGAGCCAGATAAGGGCTTTTCCACGTTTCTTGTGACATGATTTACCTACTAAATTTTTAGAGACGAACTCTGCACCTTTGGACGAACAATAGGTCGTTCATCGATTGGCCAGTGCATGGCGGCTGCTATGAACCCTAATATAACTGCACTCCACCATATAACATCATAATTTCCTGTGAGGTCGAATACTACTCCACCCATCCAAATTCCAAGAAAACTACCTACTTGGTGGCTTGTAAAGGCAAAGCCATACAACATTGCCATGTATTGTGTGCCGAAGATTTGTGCAACTAGTCCGCTGGTTAACGGCACAGTACCTAAAAAAAGTAGTCCTGTGAAAGATGCAAATATCAACGCACTAGTGTTTGTTACTGGAAGTGTCACAAATACTATTATACTGAAAGCTCGTGCTATATATAAAATAGCAAGCATCAATTTCTTGCTATATTTTCCACCCAGCGCTCCCCAAACAAAGCAACCGATAATATTAAATAATCCGATTAGAGCAAGGGCTGTTGCTCCTGTTTCTGAATCAATGCCCGATTTATCAAGATGGTTTGGTAGGTGTCCGCCAATAAACATTGTTTGAAAGCCGCAAACGAAAAAGGCGGTCACTAATAGAATATAGCCTTTATGCCCAGATGCCTCACGAATGGCTTCTAGTGTATTTTGTTTGATAAATTTTTCTCCATTAGGAGTCTGTGGTTTGCCGGAAATTGCTGCTGTAAGAGGGACGATTGTCATCATCAGAATGGCTAATACAAGCAATGCTACTGTATAACCAGAATCTGAAATGAAATATTGTGCGAATGGCACTACAATTACCATTCCAGATGACCCTCCAGCGCTTGCAATACCGAGAAACATACTTCTCCGTTTCTCAGAGACACTTCGTCCCACGACAGCTAATATGATTGGAAAACTGGTTGCACTCATTCCTAAGCCGGTGACCAAACCAGTTGAAATGGTAATCCCAAATGGTGTTGTTGATTGAGCCATCATCCACAACCCGATGGAATATAAAATTAAGCCTGCACTAACCACACGCCCGGCACCAAAACGGTCGGCAATGTTTCCCCAAAATGGCTGAGATAGACCCCATATTAGTGTTTGTAGAGCCATCGCAAATGAAAAAATCCCGATCTCCCAGCCTTGGATCTCAGATATAGGGGCTAGGTATAAGCCATAGGTCTGACGTGCTCCAAATGAGAGAAGCAGAATAAGGGTTGCGCATGAAAGAATTACAATTGGAGTTCGCCAGGTTCGCGCCGACATATTACACCGGTAAAAGTTAAAATCCCCTCGAGAAGAGGCGTTAAATTAAAAGCAGTTTATATAAATGAAACACTTACGGGAATAGGCGTTAATATTTCTTTATATCGATATCTATTGTAACAATCTATTTATGCCGGAAGATAATTCGTGCCTTGGTGAGATCATATGGCGTCATTTCTACATCGACCTTATCTCCTTCTAAAACACGAATACGAAATTTTCGCATTTTTCCGGCGGTGTGCGCTAGCACCTCGTGGCCATTTTCTAATTTCACTTTAAACATTGCATTTGGTAGCCGTTCCATCACGGTACCGGAAAACTCAAGAAGTTCTTCTTTCGACATATTGCTTTCAATTTGATTGCTAGTGCCGCATTAGTGCTCCGTAATGCTAAATCGTCAAGGGTTTTAAATGGTTTTTTTTAATTTATTATATGGATCATCCTACATATTTGGCTTCAAGTATTGGGTGAAGAAGATTCTATCAGCATCCTTTATTCGAGATTACTAATAAAAAACGTGGTAGCATTTGAATGAACCTTGGCGGCCGATTTAATGCGATATTACTTGCACTAGGAAATCGTAATTATAGAATTTATACGTTAGGAAATATCTGTTCTCACCTTGGGATGTGGGCTTATCGAATAGCACTGCAGTGGCTAACTTGGAAGTTAACTGGTTCAGCATTTTGGCTCGGAGCAATTGCAATGGCCGACCTATTTCCAACGGTAATCTTGGCTCCGTTGGCAGGGGCAATTACTGAACGGGTGAATCGCATTGGTATGATGCGTTTCTCAATCATTTTTACATCGTTACAGGCAGGTATACTTGCCTATTGCTGCTTTACGGGAATTATAACTATTGAAATAGTGTTTGCATTGGCGCTTTCTTTAGGGATTGTATTAGCTATAAATCACCCTGTCCGTCTTGTAATTGTTCCAAACATGGTTGGACGCGATGTTTTACCATCAGCAGTGGCTATAAACGCTCTTATATTTAATGTGGCTCGCGTGGCCGGTCCATCGATTGCAGGGGGCCTAATTGTAGCCGCTGGAGATGATGCTTGGATCCTTGGGGTAGGGTTGGTATTTATTTTTAACTGTTTCGGAAATATTGCTTTTACTTTTGCCCTATTTGCAATCCATGTGAAGCAAAAAATTTTTAATAGTCTTGAAGCCCCCTTAAACCTCATTCCATCCGAGATTATTGCAGGCTTTCGCTATACATTTGCGCACCAAGGATTGGGTGCGATAATGATTATACTTTTTATTGTTGGCATTTGTGGTCGAACTTATATCGATTTATTCTCTGGTTTCGTTGAAACAATTTTTGGTCTTGGTGCCGACGCATTGGGGTTACTTGTTTCTTCTGTTGGGGTTGGTGCCGTGCTTGGAGGTTTCTGGTTGGCTCAGCGTGGTCGAATAGAAGGCCTCACTCGGATTGTTCTTCTAAATATTCTGATTTTGGGGTTAGTACTGATAATTTTTGCATTATCTCAGAACTTCTATATCGCAGTCTTTTTAGTTCTGATAGGTGGTTTTTCAATGACTGTTGCTGGTACTGGTGAGCATACTCTTATTCAAGCTTCGGTTGATGAAAAAATGAGGGGACGCGTTGTTAGTTTGTATGGCGCTATTTCCAGAGGATGTCCTTCTTTAGGTTCACTTATAATGGGTTGGATTGCTGACTACACAGGGCTGCGATTGCCCATTGCAGGAGGAGCAGTAATCTGTATTTTAGTTTGGTTATATTTTTATAAAAAAAGAGGCTCTCTCATTGAGGCGTTGGAGCTACAACCGAAAATAAAAAAGAGTTAAATTTTCCGATCTCAATTAGGGTTTGATGTTCTTGGTCAGCGCATATTTAATTGATGAGAGCTAATGAGTGAGATTAACACCCATTATTGAACACTATTGGCTTCTCTAACCATGGCAATAAGTGATGATTTCAGTAAATACTCGTGACATGCATTTTCATCCTCCGCGATCGCACCAAGAGCATCAAGTTTTTTACGACGGGCTTTCATATCATTTTCCTGAAGTATCTCTTTATTTTGAATAGATTGTGCCTGTACATATTTTTTGGCCATGGTACGACGTTGCCTATCATATTGTGCCAAAAGTGAGTCATCACCCTCTTTCCGCCAAATACGCACAAACTTTTCCGCAATATTAAGTCCATCGTGAATGCCCCCATTCATACCCATGCCACCGAGAGGATTGTTAACATGAGCAGAATCACCGGCTAGGACAGTTCGTCCTACATGAAATGTTTCAGCAACACGTTGATGTACATTGTAGAGGTTGCGATGGATTATTTCGTATGGTGGCGCATATGGTAAGCATTCAGAAAACTTATCTTGAACCCATTCAATACTTTTAACGTACTCATCTGATTCTTTGCCCGATGCGGGTAAGAGAATACGCCAAAGGCCTTTCATATCATCTCCTGCAACCTTTATAAGTGCGCACCACTGGTCAGGATGAGCTACATAATTTCTATACCTATGATTGCCAGCTTCGGGTACACCAAAATCAAATTTTGTTGTTGCAATTACAAACCTTTCTCCCCAAGTAAATCCCGGAAAATCAATATTAAGATTCTTTCGGATTATGCTACGGCCTCCATCACAAGCGATAAGATACCGCCCATTATGTATTTCAATATCCCCCCCGGGGTTTTGTACTGATATTTCTACTCCATTTTCGTTTTGATTGAGTCCGACAACTTCGAAAGGGCGTTTTAACTCAAAAGTAGAAAGTTTTTCTGCATGTTCTCGCGCAATGTTAATAACTTTATGCTGCTCCACTTGCAGTGCATATGGGAATTCTGTTTCGTCCGAAATGATGCCATAATCAAACTCTGCAACTATACGATCATCATATCGATCACGGTATTGAAAAACCGTGGATATAAGACCTTTGGCAGCCATCTCATCCGTCATATCTAGTTCTGATAACATCTCCAAAGTAGAGGGATGTACGGTAGAGGCTCTGTGATCTGTTGTGGTTTCAGGTAAAGAATCAAAGACAGTTACCGGTACCCCGTGCTTTGCAAGATAATATCCTGTAATCATACCAACTGGTCCAGCACCAGCAATAAGCACTTGTTCTTTCATTTCCATTTTTTGATTTCCACCTAAATATCAATCTAAAAAATTACCTTGGAACTTACTAGTAGCTCACAATGCGTCAACCCCGTAAAGACTGCCATTTTTGTCTTTTACGTATATAATAAAATTAAAGATCAATTCAATTTTTATCCTCGATTGGCTTGACACGTTTGATTCCAGATACCACGCTTGACAAATGGCCTGGGGTGTCCGTCAGGACTGAGAGAACACCCATCGAACCTGAACTGGTTTAAACCAGCGTAGGGAGCCGTCATGCCGTGTTCTCTTTTCTGATAAATTAATGGCGGTCGCTAAAAGATTGGAGAATAAATTTTTCAATGATAGCAGTGATTGGTGGCGGAATTTGTGGATTAAGTATCGGGTGGCGTTTGGCTCAAGCGGGCCAGTCAGTAACAGTTTTTGATCGGGGGTCAGCTGGTAAGGAGGCAACTTGGGCAGCAGCTGGTATGCTAGCCCCTCAGGTGGAGGTCGAACATGGGGAAGAAATGCTTCTTCCTTTAGCCTTAGAAAGTCGGGGAATGTGGCAAGGTTTTGCTTCCGAACTTCTTAGTGAAACCGGAGTTGATGTAGATTATCGGGACGAAGGTACGATAGTGGTAGCTATTGATCGTGATGACGTTGAGTACCTTCAACATCGTATGAACTATTTCGAAACGCTTAAATTGGATGTCGAATGGCTCAGTGGTCAGGAAATTCGAAAGAACCAGCCACATATTTCTCGTTCTGTTAGTGCAGGTATTTATAGTGGTTTGGACCATCAAGTAGATAACCGCAAAGTTGCAAAAGCGCTAAAGTCTGCATTCATAGCCTCTGGAGGCATCTTAAAGGAACAT
>DEBE01000208.1:0-3477 GCA_002348425.1 Alphaproteobacteria bacterium UBA2964
CCATAAACTTGCCGTTATCTATTCCTAAAAGGCCAAGTAGACTGTCCTTAAAAAGTCGGCCTGTCATGGCAGTCGCAATAGACATAATTAAATGGCTGGGACAAATGCGCCGAGGGTACAAAGTTTCCTGTGCCTGGCTATCATCAACAAATAATGGAGCATCATAACCTACCAGCCTGCAGAAATGATCTTGGTCCTCTTCAGTAATAGTTCGAGTGCTTGTTGAATAACGCTCACCAACAACAAAATCTTCCCAAAAACGTTTGCAGTTAGTCATCTTTTTCTGGCCGCTCACAAGAGGTTTCATGGAGCACCGCCACGGCTGAAATTTCTATTAATGCATCTTTCCTCAGGAGTTTTGACACCACAACACCAGTGGATGCAGGAAATTGTCCTTTGAAAAACTCACGCCGAACCTCCGCAGTCCCACTATAATTTTCTGTAGTTGTAATAAAGTCTGTTGTCTCAACAATATTGGAACACGAGCCCCCCTCTTTTTTCAGTAAGGCCTCAAACTTTCTAAATATTTGGCGGGTCTGCTCAACAATGTCGCCCGGCGCAGTAATAGTACCAGAACTATCAGTCCCTGTGGTCCCCGATAACCAGATTGTATTTCCGACACGCAATGCAGGAACATAGGTATATTTTTCTGGCCAATTCTCTTTTGTATGAATTGGCCTCCGCAATTTAGCCATCTTAATCTTTACCTGACTTTGGAACAAACTGGTAAACATGAAATCCCTTAGCCATTACTTCACCAACATGATTCAAAAGGTTAGTCTCGAGGCGACAGAACGAACGATTATTTTCGTCGTCCCATACATCTTCAACCTCGAATGCAGCATGAACGGTATCGCCCACCTTAACCGGTTTTAGGAACGTTGTTCCTTGTTCTATCATTGCCATATTATCAAGCTCCTCCTTCGCATCAGATGACCCAAGAGCCATCAAACCTGAAAGAAGAAGTCCATGCGCTACAGGGGCTCCAAATATTGTTTTACGGGCATATTCAATATCGTAATGAATAGGGTGGACATCACCTGTTATCGCTGAAAACATTAAAAAATGTGCATCGGTTAATGTTTTAGATGGTCCATAAAAACGACGACCAATATCAGATTTAGATAATTGTACCATGGAACCTAAGTCACTTTTTGTTTTTTCGGATTAGCCACTCTAAAAGAATTATTTCCTGGATCATAATAATGTCTTTCCAGACTATAAGGGTTACCTACTATTGTAACTGACCAAGTATCATCGGTTTTAGCACAAAAACTATGTATTTCAGCGGGTGGCGCCACCATGGAAATATCCCCCGGCTTAAGTACCCGATCATCAACTACCTCTAATTCAGCGTAACCATCGATGCATCCATCATCCATACGTTCATAGACAGTGTGATGCAAGCTTCCGCTATAAAGCACAAGCGCCTCCCAAGTTCCATGATCGTGAGCGGGAATTTTTTTACCATGTGGTAAATGATCCAAGGTTATGGACATTTCACCATCGTAATACAGGTATCGAGATTCCTCGATATGATTGCCTTCTCGCATTACACCTATCTCGCTAAGGTCCTTCATAAGAAACTTGGAAATCGACCCTCTTAATCCTTCAAGAATATTATACGCGTCCTCACCATGTATGCTCATTTGCGTCTGTACAGCATTCGCCAAGTCACGAACTTTAAATTGATTGCTCACACTATCTCTACTCCCAACACCACACCTAATCCCGAAAAGAGGGATCTATTCGTTCCATCCATCTCATCAGGGCCGGCCATCGAAGTTCGCCGGCATTCCGTCCATCAAGATTAGTCTGCGCTCTAGCATTTTTGCGAACGCCCTCCGAGGGAAATATATGGACATTGTCATCTTCTGTAGTCGCCCCCGCCATAATTTGGGCTTCACAAGATCGTTCTAAATGATACATCAAAACAAACGCCTCTGAAATTGTACGCCCACACGTTAATAACCCATGATTGCGAAGTATTAATACGTTTTTATCACCTAAGCTCTCGACCAATCGCTCTCGTTCGTCAAGCTCAAGGGAAACACCTTCATAGGCATGATATCCAATACCGCCGTAGAACCTTAGCGCCTCCTGATGAAGGGGAAGCAAACCACATTTGAGCGTAGAAACGGCTATTCCGGCTGGCGTATGAGTGTGGAGAACACATGCAACATTTGAACGAGCCGCATGGATAGCACTATGTATCGTGTAACCCGCTTTATTGATATTATATGGTGTTTGGTCTAACACGTTACCGTCGAGATCAACCTTTACTAAATTACTTGCAGTAACCTCATTATACATTGGACCATATGGGTTTAGGAGGACCTGATCATCTTCTCCTGGTATGCGTGCGGATATGTGATTGAGATTAAGGTGATGCCACCCGTATTCCCACACCATACGATAACAGGCCGCCAAGTTAACTCTTATCTCCCACTCCTCTGTACTAACTCTGTCTCTAACACCTGGCACCTCAACCAATTCATCATAGGTTTCACCCATTCTTGTTACCATATGTTAGTCCTCCAGTAGTATCCTGCGCTGTTGAACGCTAGCCTATTTTAAGCGGAATGGAAAATATTCACGCGCTTGTATTTAAAATTTTACACGCTCTGATGTCTTTAAGCACATCGCCACCCTTTTTAATATAGAAAAACCCCGTTCAGAATACTGAACGGGGTTTTAAGCTATGCATATAGAAGATAAAAGCTACTCAACAGTCATCTCATATCCATGGATACGTTTATCAGGGCGAATAGCTATATTCACACCATTAGCAACACCATAATGAATTTTCTGGTGCCACAAGAAATGAGCAGGAACTTCTTCCATAAGAGCGTTGATCGCCTGATTCATGTATTTTTTCCTCTTAGCGAGATCAAAGGTTTCACGTTCTTTCTGCAATAAACCATCTACCTTTTTGCTAGAGAACTTAATACGCGGCGCAATTCCTGTCTCGAAGTATTGAGACAACGCTGCTGATGGGTCCACCATTCCACCGCGCCCCATGTAAAAGAATGGAACCTTACCCTTCCGAACATTAGACCATAGTGTTGACCACTCGGGAGTTTTAAGCTTAGCCCTGATCCCTACAGCCTTGAGCATCGGAATCATTGCTTGGGTAACCTGTTTATCATTAACATAACGACCAACAGGGGTGTAAAGTTCAACGTCTATACCATTGGGGTAGCCAGCTTGTTTTACAAGTTCACGAGCTTTCGCCGGATTATATTCGTAGGTGGGTTTAACATTCTTGCTATATCCAAACTGCAGAGGTCCTATCGGCCCTGTGAGTTTGATGGCCTCACCCTTCAATACGTTCTTGATAATAGACTCTCTATCAATTGCATATGCGACAGCCTTTCTAAGCAGTTCATTATCCCATGGTTTGAACGCTGGATTCATTAATAACATCATTAATTCTACAGAACCCATCTCCTCTATCCTGGCATTCTTTGATTTACG
>DEBE01000208.1:3872-4750 GCA_002348425.1 Alphaproteobacteria bacterium UBA2964
AATAAAGCGGTGACCCTTTGCTCAGGCTCACGCATAATCCGGAAAATTACTTCATCCGGCCACTCACTTTTTACGCCCGGCCAGTGTGGATTCTTTTCAATAACGACTGATTCACCTGTTCGCAAACGCTTCAACATATAAGGCCCATACCCATAGTGGTATTTTCTATCCGCTTTACGCGCCCCATGTTTTTCATACAGATCCTTACTTGTAATCATCACACGATCAAATACATATCCGAGTAAGGGGGCTGTAGGGTTTTTGGTAACAATTTTTACAGTGTATTTATCCAAAGCTGTTGCAGATTTAATCTTTTTTACATTCTGCCTCTGGCTGCTGCGTTTATCAGTTCCAATTCGTTTTATAGAATGAACAACGTCAGCCGCAGTCAATTCTGCTTTTCCGTCATGACGCTTAATGCCCTTCCGAAGCTTGAAAATCCAAGTATTAGGATCTGGAATAGTCCAGCTTTCAGCCAAAACCCCAACATCTTTTGCTTTGGTAAAGTCCCACGAGCCCAGACAACCATATACCTGACACCAGACCGCATACATTAGAGCAACGCTGTCTGAGTGAGGGTTATAAGCACCTACAGTTTCCGTAACACCTACGGTGACCCGTGTTTTTTTTCTGGCCTCAGCGGGAACCGTCAACCCTGCTATTATCAAAACCGAACCTGCAAAGGTAACAATTCGCCTCAATAAACGAAAATTTATCATTATTTCCTCCCTAGTTAGTTGTCTTCATTAATAATTTATCGAAGACATACACCTTGATTTAACCACACAAAAAAAAAGTATACACGCGTAAATTTCAAATTTTTACTCATTTAGCAGCAACTTCTTGACCAAACTACAAACGGTGACTGATACTGAGGG
>DEBE01000039.1:0-397 GCA_002348425.1 Alphaproteobacteria bacterium UBA2964
GGCCAAGTCCCTTGAAAGTCAGGGCGCTGTCTTTGCCCAGTCTCCAAAAGCTGTGGCCGAATCCTGTGATCTTGTTCTTTCAATGTTACCCCATAATGACGCAGTGAAAGCTGTTGCCCTTGGAGAAATTGGACTATTGAATGCATCCTCTGGTGCGAGGGAATGGGTAGATTTTAGCAGTATCGACAAAGCCACTATTGTTGAGGTAAAAACCCAATTAAGCGATAGAGGTTGGACAGTTGTGGATGCTTCAGCGGGAGGAGTTGAAGAAGTGGCGGCGGCTGGTGAATTGGCACTTTGGCTCTCAGGTCCTCAGGAATTATTTCAGGAAAATCAGCCGGTATTTGAAGCGATGGGAAAATCTATTCTTCACGTTGGAGAGCTAGGAAATGCTAAA
>DEBE01000039.1:743-14070 GCA_002348425.1 Alphaproteobacteria bacterium UBA2964
TGGTCAAGAATGCAATGGCTATGTTTGCAGCAGTACAGCATATGAGCCTGATCGAAATTTGCAGTTGGCTCAAAAAAGGTGGGCTGGATGAAAGAACTTTTCAAACCGTAGTGACCAATTCACAGCAAGACTCGGTGGCTACAAAACGTATTATGGAAACCGTAGTGAGTGGAAAATATAAGCCCCGTAAATCTTGGATGCCGAAGGATGTGGGGTTTGGCCTTGATATGGCTCGTGAGATGGAAGTTCCGATGCCCTTTGTTGGTCTTGCCTATCAAATGTTCGCCATTGCTCAGGCAACAAGCCAAGATGGATACGAGGCAACAGGTATAGCTTGTAATCTTTATGATTTAATAAATGGAAAAAAATCAAAATAAAAAAAATTTGAAGGAGCTAATACTTGATTCGCTGTTTAATGAAACTAAAGGTATATATTGCGTGCTATGGTGATCGGTATTGATAAAGAATTGAATGGTGGGCGGACCTATATCTAAAAGTGGGAGAGGTATGACACAATATTATCGGAACTTTTTAATAATTTGTTTCGTTGTTTCCTTAACGATAGGTTGCACAACACTTGATGGTAGATATCAGAAAGATACTAAATTACTTATTGAATATGCGCTTTATGATTTTCCTTTTCCAACAACAGCAAAAATCATTGAGGAGGAAACCGTTATATTGGGGTCAGGGGAAAGGTGGTCGGGTAAAGTTCGGTTTCTCGATCCAAAAAGCCCCGCTCAGCTTTTAAAGTTTTATGCGGAAGTAGTCCCTGGGTCAGGTTGGAAAATGAAGGCTTCAACTGTATCAGCAGGTATTTTTCTTGTATTTAATAAGGATGGGAGAGTAGCAACCGTAGAAATTAACAGGCTCTCTTTTCTGGAGGGACGCTCCCTCTTTTCGACCAGAAAAACTTCAGTAGTGGTCTCAGTGAATCATGCCGGCCACGCATCAGTGCCACAATTACAAAATCAACAGAAGTGAGTTAAAGAATTTAGTTTATAAATCTAAAAATTTTTTTCTAAACTCTAACAGAAGACTTGCTGTCGGATCTCACTGTGTCATTATAAACTAGTAATTCAGCTGCAAGAGCTAAAATATCAGCAGCTTCGGCACTTTTATCATCATTTTCGGCGACATAGGCCTGCAATAAGGCTGCAATTTCTGTAGGTTTTTTGCTTAATTTCATTATTTTATCCTTTCAATATTATTACGAATTGCATTTTATTGCAGATCACCTATAGGGAGTGATTAATGAAATGTCTTGTTTGTTTTTTTTTAAAGCGTTTTGTGCCAATGTTCAGCATATAACCGGTATTTCTGAAGGGTTATTTTAAATTTATAAATTAGTATTTTATTTCGGGAGGCAAAACATGAGTTGTATTAAACGGTCTTTTGCTATCGGAATTTTATCTTTGTTGGTAGCTTTCAATATTCCATCAGCTGTAAAAGCCGGCGATCCAAGACCACCTATAACCCATTTTTTTAGTATGAATGCCTTAAGTGAGTTGGTAACCCGCATTGCCTTAGTCAGCCTTCGGGGAACCATAGGATTTACCTATCAGAATTTAAGCAATGACCCGTACACAAACCGTATGGTTATAAGTGACGCGGTTTTTCGGCCGCAGTCTCAATGGAGTGGATCTGGGATTTGCGAAGTTAAAGTTGAGAGGCTTTCTACATCTTCTTCACCTTTAGGTGACTTTAATAAATTAAGAAGCAGGGTCGAAGCTAATGGTGTGACCGTTCCTCTTAGGTGTTTTCCGCCAGAATTTATGGTTATCGGCAAGAATGTTCTGACAATAGACAAAATATATCTAAACCTAGAATATCGATTAAACACTTCAAGTCTTGACCTTGATGTTTTGATTTCCATTCCCAATTTTACAGCGATTTCTGTCGAATTAAAATTTTCCTATCTTGGGGTCTCTGCCGAAGATGGAGAATTTTACTCAGATTTGGCTTACGCATCATTAACACTTGAAGACATGGGTTTTTGGAACAAAGTTAAAAATGAAATAGCTCCGGAAATGGCTAAACCACAAGCTATCGAAAAAATGGTCGGCGAACTTTGCCAAATATTATATCCGGATTTTAGAACTAACCGGCCTGAACAAAGATTAGGCCGGCTAAGTCCATCTCAGCTGTCGTGCGTTAAATCAGCCAGTAAAGAGTTTAATAATTTTATTTCAAAACCAGGAAAAATTGTTCTTAAAACCAGTTTAAAAAATCCCCTTCGTATCGATAAACATTTCGACCCAAAGGACTTTTTTTATCAGGTACGTCCTAAAGTTTCATCTGGGCCTAATTTAAAATATAAAATGATTCCTACAGCCTTACTCATGAAGGCTATGACTAATCCATTTTCACTTTCTAATTCTGATAAAATTATTGTAGGTGAGGCGCTGGTCTTTGGTAAGGGCGCCCCAAGGGCTCCTTCGAAAGGGCATGCTCTTTTGCGGCCGCTTGCCGAAAAGGGTCATAAGTTAGCTGCACTGTTTTTAGCAAAATCAATGAGTTCGCTTGATCCGGAGGTGGCCTATAGATACGCCATGGTCAGTGGAAAGGCCGGCAGCAGTGAGGCTCTCGGTTTAATGGATAAACTTGAGCAGGTTCTAACTACGCCCAAGGTGTTAAAAATCCAAGAGGAATATGCTGCTAAAGACAGGTTTGGAAAGGCTTCAAGAAAGAATTTTGAACCCATCAAAAAACTTCGGTTACGCGCTCAATCTTACCTTCGCGGTCGTGGTGTTTTTAGGAGTTATGAAAAGGCGTATCAATGGGCGTTGTTGGGTGAGGCCGCAGGAGACTTCTCCTCTGCAAGTATTGCTGAGGAAATAGAAACAAGAATGAGTTTCCGTGGATCAAGAGCCACGTCTGTTTGGAAAAAAATTGCTGAAAAGGTTCAGGGTAAAGTACTCGATAGTTGGTTGGTTTATAATTATCCCTCCAGGCTAAAAGAAAACTGATATTGCTGATATTTGGCAGTTAGGTCGAAGTTTTTGAGATTGCTCCATGTAAAAAAATTTTTTATGTTGATCAGGGTTATTTTTGATCATTTTATCATATGATATGGTATTTTTTAGCAAATTTGAACCGTAAAAATATATGAAACTTTGTAGTTATCAGATAAACAAAGTAAATCAATATGGGATCATGACCGACAAAGGGATCATAGATCTGACGCAGTACATTGGCCGGGATTATCCCACATTGGTATCTTTGATCAGGGATCGTGGCATCGCTGTTGCCCGTGACATAGAGACTAATAAAGAGCCGGACTTTGAAATCGATAAGGTGAATTTCCTACCACTCACATCTGAGCCGGTGAATATATTCTGTGTCGGAGTTAATTATGCGGACCATCGATCCGAAACCGGAAGGACAAAAGAACAGTTTCCGAGTGCATTTGCAAAACTTAGAGAATCATTAGTAGGGCACAATGAGGTGTTAGTAAGGCCAAGTGGTCTACTGACTATGGATTATGAAGCAGAATACGCGGTGGTTATTGGCCGGCAGGCTAGAAATATCAAAATTGAAGAAGCTTTAGATTATATAGCAGGTTACACCATCTTAAATGACGGCACTATCAGGGAGTACCAATATAATCGAAGTGTGTTCCAAGGTAAGAATTTTTGGCATACGGGTGCCTGTGGACCCTGCATGGTAGTTAAAGAGGATGCTGAGAATTGGACAGATACTATAGTTGAAACAAGGCTCAATGGTATTGTCATGCAAAATTCTAGCGTCGATCAACTTATAATGGATATACCCTTCCTAGTGTCTTACTTTTCAAGACAGACAGTCCTTAATCCCGGAGATATAATTTCGACCGGAACACCTGCTGGGGTAGGTCATCGTCGTGATCCGCCGGTTTATCTTAAGCCAGGAGATGTTTTAGAGATGGAGATCACAGGTATTGGAATTTTAAGAAACACGATTATTGATGAAACAGAGGTGCATCTTTATTAATTTATTTTAATCGAAAGGTAGGTTTTTCAATGAAAGTTTTAATTACATTGATATTTGCGGCTAGCGCAATGTTTATGGGACATAGTGTTGTTGCCGAAAATTGCGGGAAAATAAAAGTTGCTGAGATGAATTGGCCCTCGGCTGAATTAATAGCAAATGTTGATAAGATAATATTGGATAAAGGCTTTGGCTGCGATGTGGAATTAGTAGCAGGTGCTACAACGACAACATTCGCCTCGATGAACGAAAAAGGTCAACCTGATTTAGCAAGTGAGCTTTGGGTTAATGCACTAAGAGTTCCGTTAAAAAAGGCATTAAATGAAGGACGACTTCATATAATTAATCGAGGACCTATAACCGAACTAGGAGAAGGTTGGTGGATTACTCCCCATACGGCAAGAAAACATCCAGAATTAAAAACGGTTCTTGATGTTTTGAAGAGGCCAGAACTTTTTCCGCACCCAGAAGATAAGTCAAAGGGGGGGTTCGTAACTTGTCCGGCGGGTTGGGGTTGTCAACTTACCAATGCCAACCTTTATCGTGCTTTCGAGATGAAAAAAAAGGGGTGGCGCTTGGTTGACCCTGGCTCCTCGGCGGGGTTAGACGGTTCCATGGCAAAGGCGATACAGCGTGGAGAAAATTGGTTTGGCTATTATTGGTCCCCTACTGCAATGATCGGAAAATTCAAAATGAAAAAATTATCATTCGGCGTACCGTTCGCAGGTAGTAAAAATTGGGATGGTTGTATTGTTAAACCGGAACAGGAATGTGCTGACCCCAAACCATCAGCTTGGACCAAGTCAGAAGTGCACTCGGTAATAACTGATCGATTTATGAAAAGGGGTGGTGCCGCTTTAGCATATTTAAAAAACCGAGTTTTTCCAGGGTCTGTTATGAATGCCATGTTGGTTTACATGTCAAAGAATCAAGCTAGCGGACAGGATGCAGCTATTGAATTCCTGCAGAAAAACCGGAATATTTGGGGAAATTGGGTATCACCTAAAATTGCTAGAAAAATTGAGTCTGTGAAATTTTAAATAAAAAATTCTTATTTTTCAAAGACTCTTTGAAGAGATAAAAATGGAGATTTTTGATAATTTTCCAACGATGGGTAGGCAAGACCTGCGTGACTTCAAGAATGTTATTGATTCCAGTTTTCGAGAGTTTTCTAGGGCATACGGAGAAAATTTAGAAAATTTTTTTGAACCCTTATTGTTTTTTTTAATTTGGTTTGAAAGGTGCCTAATTAGTGCCCCTTGGCCTTTAATAATTGTTGTAATTGCGGTGCTAGCTTGGGTTGGATCAAAAAGCTGGTATATTGTCGTCGGTTCCGTAGTAGCATTTTTGATCATCGGCTACTTTGGAATGTGGGAAAATACCATGGCAACAATTGCCATTATTTCTGTCGCAACATTCCTATGTATTCTTTTCGGAATACCGATAGGTATATGGATGGCAAAATCTGATCGTGCTCGCTCCGCATTTACCCCTCTACTAGATGTGATGCAAACAATACCAAGTTTTGTTTATTTAATCCCTGTGGTTATGTTGTTAGGTATAGGAAAAGTACCCGGACTTTTAGCTGTTTGTATTTACGCTGTACCGCCTATTGTGAGGCTTACTGATCTTGGTATTCGTTTGGTTGATAAGGAGGTATTAGAAGCGGCTGATGCCTTCGGAGCTAGTTATCGTCAAAAACTTTGGGATATACAAATTCCGCTTGCGTTACCAAATATTTTTGCCGGAATTAATCAGACAATAATGATGGCCCTCGCGATGGTTGTGATAGCATCTATGATCGGGGTCAAAGGTTTAGGGGTTCCCGTCCTTCGCGCAATTTCAAATCAATATTTAGCTCTCGGTGTAATGAATGGGTTGGCGATAGTTGCACTAGCTATAATCTTTGATCGGATCCTACAAAAATACGGCCATCGGCTTCAACGTCATCGTCAAAATCAAGTCCATGACTAATATTAAAGTGCAGATAATAAATTTATTCAAGATTTTCGGACCAAACCCCAATAGTGTTTTGCCCTTGATAAGGGATGGTATTTCTAAGACGAGTTTACTAAGAGATCATGGCCATGTCCTTGGTCTAAGTAACATTAGCTTGTCAGTTCCTGCTCAAAAAATTCAGGTGGTCATGGGCCTCTCAGGGTCCGGTAAGTCTACTTTAATTCGCCACATTAATCGTTTGGTTGAGCCCACCTTCGGCCAAGTATTTGTAGATAACGCAGATATATTAAAATTGTCTCGGGACCAGCTACTTAGTTTTAGGAGAAACAATGTATCTATGGTCTTTCAGAATTTTGCTCTTCTACCCCATCGTAATGTTGAACAAAATGTTGCTTACGGAATTATCAATCAAGGCTGCAGTGAGGCTACCGCTTTTAAAAGATGTAAGGAATGGATAGATAAAGTCGGTCTGATTGGGTATGAGAAGCATTTTCCCTGTCAACTTTCTGGCGGAATGCAACAGCGCGTGGGTATTGCCCGGGCTTTGGCAACAGGTGCAGAACTTCTACTTATGGATGAAGCTTTCTCCTCTTTAGATCCCTTAACCCGTTCAGATATGCAAAATATTTTACTGAAACTACAATCGGAGTTAAAAAAAACCATTATATTTATAACCCATGACCTTAATGAAGCACTTAAGATCGGAGATCGAGTCGCGATCCTCAGAGATGGGTTATTAGTGCAAGAAGACGAACCACAAAATATTATTTTGAAACCAGCAGATAAATATATATCAAATTTTACATCAGAAATTGAACGCGGAAAGTTTATTAAAGTAAGTGCGGTTATGGAGAAAAGTGGGCAAGGAGCTAAACTAACCCTGAGTTCAGATATGACAATCAACGAGGCGCTACAAGAATTTGGTTCTTATGGTCAAGATAAAGCCAATGTAATTGATGAAAAAGGTAATATGATCGGTTTCGTCAATTTAAAAAAATTAATTAATTCTATGATACCGCCTGAAGGTACGGGCATAAAACGCCCAAACTAGATATAGTTGTTAATGATTCAAATAATATTATCCACGAATTTATCGTCACTTCTGCATCGGATTATTACATGCTCGCGGGTCCTAAAATAGGTTATGATTGTTGTTTCATTGATTGCGGATATACCGAAAGTCGAGAGTTGATATGGTCATCTCGATTTAGTAACTTAGAAGAAGTTGCTGATAATATTCTTTCTTTAAACACATTGGTAGGGGTGAGAAAAATTGACCGATTTATCCCAGCTAAAAATCAAAGTATTTGCCGATGGGGCAGATCTAGCAAGTATCAAAGAACATGTTGGAAACCCTATCGTTAAGGGTTTTACGACTAATCCATCGCTTATGCGTAACGCGGGAGTTAGTGATTATAAATCTTTTGCACTTTCTGCCTCAAAGTTGGTAGCTGGAAAGCCAATCAGTTTTGAAGTTTTTTCTGATGATGCTGACGAAATGGTCAAGCAGGGTCAGGAAATTGCTAGTTGGAACGATAACATCAATGTGAAAATTCCGGTAATTAATACAGAGGGCAAAAGTACAATTTCAGCTATTCAGTCCTTGTCGAGAGATGGTATTACAGTAAATGTCACTGCAATCTTTACGAGAGATCAATACGAACGAGTCATTGATGCAGTTTCTGAGAAACATCCATCTATTATATCAATATTTGCTGGGCGTATAGCTGATTCTGGTATTGATCCGACAGAGACTATGAGAGCTGCAGTGGAATACGCAAAATCCAAGCCAAAGGCTGAGATTTTATGGGCGAGCACTCGAGAACCGCATAGTATAATTCAAGCGGAAGCATGTGGGTGTCAAATAATTACTGTTGAACCATCAATTTTAGATAAAGCGTGTCAGTTATTCGGCAAAAATTTGCAACAATACTCAGTAGAGACTGTAAAACGATTTTATGATGACGCAATGTCGTCAGGATTTTCTATACCAATTTAGTGGTCAGCAATTAAATTTTCTTCATGAAGCATTAATGAGCTAGGATCATTAGTCTATATCGTCAGGTCACGAAAATAGCTTGCCTAGCAGAAGTTATACACAAGATAACTCAATTTTAAGATTTGATACTAGGGCTTCATATCCGTTGGCAATATAAAAAGGTAAATATAGATTGGCTGATTGGGGGTAAAACGGCTTCATCATAAAAAGATGTAGATGCAGAAGACTTAATCGATAGCGAAGTCTTTAAATAATCCTGGTAGGTAGAATTTTGAGAATTATGTAAAATTTGTATTATATCGTTTCAAAGCCATCAATTTCACACTAATGTTTGGAAAAACGGCACGGAATTAATCTGAGTTCTATGATGGGAGGGGTTAATGGCTATTTTAAGGTTTCAGGATGGTAGATAAGTCGACTTGTGTTAACAAAAAAGAAAAAAAGGTTAACGAGAGTCTAATTTTACCTGCGCAACGCAAGCTTAAGAGAAGGTTCCCTACGGCTCAAGATTTACGCATTCGGGCCCGGAAAAAGCTCCCTAATTTTGCTTTTGAATATGTTGACGGGGGTGCGGGCAGTGATAAAGGAATTATAAGAAATTGGGATGCCTTTGACTCCATAGAATTGGTACCAAGATATGGTAAAGTGGTCGCACCCCCTCCAACGAATATAACACTTTTCGGTAAAGGTTATTCTGCTCCCGTTGGTATCTCTCCTATAGGAGGTCCAGGAACTGGTTTTCCAGGTGCGGAGACCTACTTCGCTAGGGCTGCCCAAGCTGCAGGGGTTCCCTATACTCTTGGCGTCCTTTCTGCGATTACTATTGAGCAAGCAGCAACTATCGCTCCCGATGTACTATGGCTCCAGTTATATCGTTTTCCGAGGAAGAACCATTCAATTGGACTGGATCTTGTAAAGCGTGCCGAGGCGGCCGGTGTGCAGGCTTTGATGCTGACTTGGGACTCTCCCGTCAGGACCACACGCCCCAGGGAAGTGAAAAGCGGTATCATGGCACCATTTAAACTCACAAATAGATTAAGATTGGATGCATTGTCATCACCATCTTGGCTTTTGTCTATGCTACGAAATGGTATTCCAAGGTTTGTGAGCCTGCGCCCATATATGGAGGGTCGAACGGGTATCCAGGAGTCGACTGAGTTTATTCAGGCTGAGTCTGGCGGTGCTTTTACATGGGAGGAAGTGGCCCTTTACAGAGATGCATGGAGGGGGCCATTGCTGATTAAAGGTGTGCTGCACCCTGAAGATGCTAAAAGGGCGATTGCTGCGGGAATTGACGGACTGGTGGTTACCAATCACGGTGGTCGACAAATTGATGCGCTTCCAGCGTCAATAGATGCGCTTCCGGTTATTTCCGAGCAAGTAAACGGAAAAGCAGAAATTATCGTTGATAGTGGTATCCGCTCAGGGGTAGATGTGGCCCGTGCAATTGCACTGGGTGCCAATGCTGGCTTCTCTGGCAAAGCTTTTCTTTGGAGTTTGGGGGCACTGGGTGCACGAGGTCCAGGTCATTTAATAAACCTTTTTAAAGATGACTTGAGCGCCACGTTAGGACAACTTGGTTGTCATTGTGTCGAAGATCTAAGGGCAGTCACGGTTCGTCACCCCGGGGCCTATTCACGAGATGATTTTTCTAGTTTAGATTAAAGATATATAGATAAAGAAAAATCTAGGATATTATACCTACAAGCCTTCGGTTTACTAATTGGTAAACTATGTTCGCACTAATGAGGTCCACTATGGATTTTGATCTAATAATTAGAAATGGTAATATCGCTGATGGAAGCGGCGAGGGAATATTTGAAGGCGATATTGCTGTTAGTTCAGGTAAAATTGTTGCTGTAGGAAAGGTATCTGGTCGAGCTCAACAGGAAGTGGAAGCCAAAGGAATGTTGGTTACTCCGGGCTTTGTAGATATTCACACACACTATGACGGACAGGCTACATGGGAAGAACGTCTCGTGCCCTCGAGTTGGCATGGTGTTACAACTACCGCCTTTGGTAATTGCGGCGTCGGATTTGCTCCAGTTCGCGCTAAGGATAGGCAAAGTCTCATAGATCTTATGGAGGGTGTTGAGGAAATTCCTGGCTCAGCTTTGCATGAAGGTCTTGAATGGGATTGGGAGTCTTTTCCAGACTATCTCAACGCTCTTGATCGCCGCAAACATGATATAGACCTTTGTGCGCAATTACCTCATGCCGCATTAAGAGTGTTTGTTATGGGAGAACGTGCCCTGAATCTTGAAGATGCAAATGAAGAAGATATACGCGCCATGCGTTTTTTAGCTACTGAGGCTATGAAGGCAGGTGGTTTCGGTTTCACGACTTCCCGTTCTTTAAACCATATGACAGTAAAAGGAGATCCAACACCAACCCTCAGAGCTCGAGAAAATGAACTTTCTGGCATTGCTTTGGGTCTTAGAGATGCCGGACGTGGCGTGATGCAAATGATAGGTGAGTTCAGCGCGGATGAACGCCATGAAGAAATAGAAATGTGGCAGAGAATTATGCGAAATTCCGGGCGCCCATTATCAATAACCGTCACACAACGGCACCGGGATCCGGAAGGATGGAAAGATATCATGGCCGGGATTGATGAGGCATGTGGTCAGGGCCTAGAAATGCGGGCTCAAATTGCTCCTAGGTCCATTGGTGCTATTTATGGGCTCAGTTTGAGCCAGAATGCATTTTATCTACATCCTTCCTATAAGGCTATCGCGCATAAAACTCTCAAAGAAAAGGTTTCTATTATGCGGAACCCAGAATTCCGGAAAAAACTTTTGGCAGAAAAACCGGAACATAAAAGTGAACGATTGATACAAAGGACTGCTAATTTTCAATTCACATTTCGCCTTGGAAACCCACCGAACTATGAGCCACCTGAGAAGGATTCGGTTCTCAATATGGCAAAAAGAATGGGCCGCGATCCATTAGACCTTATGTACGATTTATTGTTGGAGGATAATGGCAGCGCATTTTTGTTTTCTCCTAATACTAATTATGCTGATTATAATTTAGATGCTTGTCACGAGATGATAAAGCATCCGCGGAGTTGTCTGGGTTTGAGTGATGGTGGTGCTCACGTAGGCCATATTTCAGATTCTGGTTACCCAACTTTTGTTCTCACTCACTGGGGCCGTGACCGTAAAAATGGTCGAATTGATCTAGCGTGGCTCGTGAGGTGGATAACAAGTGCCACTGCTGAGGCTATAGGACTCTACGATCGCGGTCGTATCGCTATTGGATATAAAGCGGATATCAATATTATTGATTATGATAATCTGGGGCAGAGCTATCCTTATTTGACATATGATCTTCCAAAGGGGGGACGTCGTCTGATGCAGAAAGGTCAAGGCTATAAAGCGACCTATTTGAATGGGATGGCAACTTATATAGATGGCGATTCTACAGGTTTATTGCCAGGAAAATTAGTTCGGGGTCCGCAGAGTTGTCCCGTTTAGCGTAAAAAAGATCAGGCCTGGTCGGGGGCAACTACCTCATTACCAGATGGTACTACAATTAGCTCTTGATTTGGTTGGCGAGTGACGCCCGGCGGATCTTCGCCATTTTCCATCATCTTTATTGCTTCACGAAGGTGGCGCCGAAATAAGGCGACCCCCCGGTCCGAAGTAGCTAGATGTTCCAAAGCATGTCTTGCAATAGGTCTCTGGCTAGTCTGAGCCTCCCAATCATCTGGTGCTCTTTGTTTTTCCTCGTATGAACGAACAAGGGGTGCGTCTGGCGGTTGAAATATCTTTTTATTGGGATCAATTAGTTCTACGTGAAATCCGATAGTGTTTTCATTGTCAACAGGAACCCACCAGCCAACCATTCGGGCACGTTCTGTTTCACGGTCGGGGTCAGTGCCGGTGACCTCTGTTGGTGGAACGGACCTTGCTGTCGGCACAAATATCGTAGAAGTTCGGGTTAATTTATACCCGCTGTCAAGATCTGTGGTACGGATATAGGATACGTGGGTGTTGGCGTGTTTATAATCGTAAGTTGGTTCTACAGCCATGACTTCTGAAAACTCAAATAAGCCGGGGTTCCATCCGTGGAGGATATTCGTATGCACTGGGTCCGCCGCGTTCTCCTGTAATTGAAGCCAATTACATTTCGCCACTTCCCCTCGGCTAAAATTTCGGTAGGCAAGGTAATCAGCATTCTCGTCTTCCAATACATCATATTTTGGAAGTAAGGGTTTCTTATCTAATGGGCCCATGTAAGCGAATACCAGGCCTTTATATTCCTGAGCCGGGTACCAAGGTTGGTTGATTTCATCCTTGTAATTACTTTCTTTAGGTTCCCCTGGTTGGTCGAGACACTGCCCTTCAGAATTGAATAACCATCCATGATAGCAACACCGAAGCCCGTTTTTTTCAATGCGTCCATATTCCAAAGATGTTCCGCGATGACAACAATGAGCTCCCAAGACACCAACATTGCCGGATTTGTCTCGGTAGGCAACTAACTCTTCATCAAGTATTTTGATAAACTTGGGTAAATCTGCAAGTTCAGAAGACATACAGACTGGTTGCCAATATCTTCTAAGCAGCTCTCCCATTGGGGTGCCTAAGCCGACGTGAGTAAGGACGGAGTCCTCAGGAGGGACCACGGCATTTCGTCCATAGCCCGATTCTCTAATAGTAGCCATCTAGTCTACCTGTTACAAATTCGAATTTATTTAACCAAATTAATTTTATACAAAAATAGGAAAAGACTCCGCTAAGAGTCAATAAAACCCGTGTTATTTTTTTTACTGAAGTGATATTTAGGTTCTAAATCGTCGAAATTTATTTTTCAAAGGTACGGATTAGGGAAATGGTAAAAAGAATACTGAAGATTGCACTGGATCGTTATGACAGGCATCTACCTTTTTATGATGGCACTGCCATACCTCCTAAGGACATTATATTTGACGTAAAACAGGTCGGACAAGGCACTAGTTTTAGAGATGGGAATGACCGACATGGAAGAATGATCCATAAACATGAATTTGATATCGCAGAATTTTCTATGTCGAGCTATCTCATGGCTAAAGAAAGAAAGTTACCGCTTACTGCCATCCCGGTTTTTCCGCGCCGGCTTTTTAGCCAAAGTCAAATGTGGGTTCACCCCGATTCAGAACTTTGGCATCCTAGAGATTTGCTAGGAAAGAAAGTAGCTATTAGCTCTTTTCAGACAACTTTATCGCTTCTGGCTAAAGGTGATTTAAAATTTTTTTATGGTGTCCCCTGGGAAGAAATTCAATGGTTGTTGACCGCGAAAGAAAAAGTCAAATTTAAAACTAAAGCGGGAGTTAGAACTGAATTTATCGGTGACCGTGAACAGCTCGGTTATTTTCTAGAAACTGGAAAAATTGACGCTTTTTTCTTGCCACAC
>DEBE01000143.1:0-7236 GCA_002348425.1 Alphaproteobacteria bacterium UBA2964
TTTGAAATATTATATAAACCCCATGTTTCAGCACTCTCGAGGACGGCCTTATGAGATTTATCAACTTCTAAATCATTCTCGACATCTATTCCGTTATGATTGAGGCGGGACATCTCCTGCATATTTTTATCTTGGACTACTACATAAATATGATTGCCGCCAAGTCTTATCATCAGAGAAATCTTGCTGGTTTGTATAACGTCGATACCGAGAAATTCTTCATAAAATTTTCGTGTGGCGGTTAGATCTTTTGAGCCCAGAGTGCCATGCGATAAAAATTTCGAATTTATAACAGATGATTTTTTATCCATTTGGACCATCCTTTCGAATACATCGTGCAGGGCTTGTAATTAAATGCTTAAAAAACATATGGGTCAAACAGATATAATGTGATGGCGTTGTATCGCTTTTAATAACCTTGTATCATTTCTCAAATAAAAATGAACAAATCAGAAGAGTTGCAACTGCGTGTTTGTTATAGAGAAAAATACTGCTAGGTTAAAATATCTTGGCTTCAATTAGTGACTCACCTGCTCTGGTTCTTAATGCCGATTTTCGGCCATTGAGTTATTTTCCATTGTCGCTATGGAGTTGGCAGGATGCTGTTAAAGCGGTCTTTCTCAATCGGGTAAATATTGTTGCTGAATACGATGTCTCTGCACGTTCGCCATCTTTTACAATGAAATTGCCCAGTGTTATTGCTCTCAGAGAATACATACCCCTGTCCAGACAGCCGGCATTTACAAGGTTTAACGTATTTCTTAGGGATCGCTTTGATTGCCAGTATTGTGGAGAGTGGTTTCCGGTCCATGAGTTAACTTTTGATCATGTTGTACCCCGTTCTAAGGGAGGTAGGACAAATTGGGACAATGTTGTAACAGCTTGTTCGGTTTGTAATCTGAGGAAGGCAAATAAAAGTGTAAAAGAAAGCGAGATGTACCCACATAATATGCCCAAACAACCATCCACTTGGCAATTACAAGAAAACGGGCGTGCTTTTCCTCCTAATTACCTTCATGAAAGTTGGCATGATTTTCTTTACTGGGACTCAGAATTACAGGAGGAGTAAAGAAGTTATAACTATAATTTACCTTGGATTAATAGGTTTCCCTTTGCAGCGTTTTAACAGGAGGGGTGTTCGACTTTGAATCCTCCAGCGATACCTTTTTGCGTAACGCGCAACATCTGGGATATTCCAAGCTTCATCGAATTGATCTTTGGTCAGCCCTGTATGTTCTAATAAGTCATTATGGTCCAAGGTGTCATTTTCTGAATGTCGTATCAACCAGCACAAAGACTCCCAACCGCTTTTACAAAATTTTTCACTCGGGGTCCCCTCCACTAACCCTCGTCCACTTGGAGCATCAATGATTTCTACTCCATTCCAGAAAGCGATATGATTTTTAATAATGTATGCTTCTTTGTATGGTTTTTTGTACTCCCAAGCGGCCCCAATATTGATGTCTTTGCCAACGATGACGTCGAAGTAGCTGGCAAAACCTTTCCAATGGCAAAAAGTTTTATGAAGGCTAGGGTTTGCACGCACAAATTTTGAATTTACAGTCTTTAGAGGAAAATATGCATTACCTTCCACGTGAGCAATTATTTTGCTCTCTGCTAATATAGCTTTTTTCCATATAGCTGTTGGCACGACGCTTCTTTATCCTGAATTTAACTTAAAACATTTTTGAACTTAAACGTTATATTTTTCCCAAGGCTTCTAATATTATTGTTGGTGACATGGGTTGGGATGTTATTTTCCCCCCAAAAGGGCGAATTGCATCATTTACAGCATTCATCACAACAGCAGGTGCAGCGCCGGTTCCTGACTCTCCAACGCCCTTAGCTCCTAATTCGGATACACCTGTATGAGTCTGGATATGGGAAACATTTATATCTGGCATTTCTCCTGCCATGGGGGTCAAGTAATCGGCAAGTGTAGCGTTTTGTAATTGACCCGCGGAGTCATAAACACATTCCTCGTAAAGGGCTCCACCCAGACCCTGTACGCATCCACCGCGTACTTGTTCATCAGCGAGCTGCGGATTAATTACACGACCACAATCCTCTACGACCCAATGATTTAAAAGTTTTATAAATCCCGTATCTATATCAACCTCAACGTAGGCGCCCTGTATACCATTGGTAAAAATATATAGAGCATCACGCAGTCGGAAACGATGGGTTGCGGATAAAACGGGTTGTATATGGTTAGGCAGTTCTGAGACCTGAAAGTGGCCTATTCGTCCGATCTCTGCTAAGGAGATCCGTGACACTGTGTCGCCTTTATTCACAATATTTCCATTAACAATATCGAGGGCGTCTATATCCGCCTGAAGTAAAGCGCCGGCAATCTCGAGTATCTCTTTTCTAAGACTTAATGCAGCCTGATAAGTAGCTTCACCACCTATTGCAGTAGCGCGAGAAGCATAAGTTCCACCCCCATAGGGGACGGCGTCGGTATCACCCTCTATTACTCGAACAGAATCTATGGGAGTTCCTATTGTCGCAGCAGTGATTTGACCCATCACCGTATCAACACCTTGTCCCTGGTCAGTCACGCCTACCATGCATAATATGCCCCCAGAGGGCTCCAATTTAACGGTGCATGCATCTTGCGTCGCAATGGGGGCTCCACCAGCACCATAGTATCCTGACGGACCCGGTGCAGTGCCTTTTATGAACGCGGCTATTCCAATACCTCGCTGGATCCCCTTTTTTCTATAAGCAGCTTGCTCGGTTCGAAGACTATCATAATTCATCTCTGCAACGAGAGTCTCAAGGCATTTTTGATGAGATAAATCCTGCATCTCAATTCCCGCTGCGCTAGTACGTGGGTAAGAGTCGTCGCGCATGACGTTAAGACGTCTAAACTCCACGGGATCGATACCACAAGCGTCAGCGGCCTGGTCGACCAAAGACTCCCCTACAGAATTTCCAATTGGGTGCCCTACTGCGCGATATTGTGATGTTGGAACTTTGTTCAGATAGACAACTTGTGTTGTCGCACGATAATTCTGGTGGGCGTATGGGCCACCGGTGATATTCAGGATCTGATTTGCTTCAAAAACGCTGGTTCTAGGGTACTGTGAATATGCACCAGCGCCGGACCGTATATCTATATCCATTGAGGTGATGATCCCGTCTTTAGTAACAGCAATCCGTCCTTTCACACGGTTTTCCCTCGCATGAATGTCGGTTGCGAAACTTTCTAGCCGGTCAGCTATAAATTTAACCGGTCTTCCGAGTTTTATGGATGCGGCCGTTGTGGCTACCTCATCGCCGAAGGTATGAATCTTGAGACCAAAAGAGCCGCCGACATCCGGCGCTACAATTCGAACATTATGTTCGGGGACACCCAATGTGCGGGCAAACACTGCCTGAATCATGTGGGGGCATTGGCTACTGGTATGTATAGTTAACCGGTCAGTACCGGGGTCAAATTCTGCCAAAAGCGCCCGAGGCTCTAAACTGACAGCGGTATGGCGCCCAAACGTAAAAGTATCCTCAATAACAATATCGGCTTCAGATGTTGCTTTTTCCACATCCCCAGTTTCAATAGTTTTTTCAAATGCAAGATTATCCCCTAATTCAGGGTGGATTATTGGTATCTCTGGGTCGAGAGCAGCTTCCTTGTCAACCACGACTGGTAATTCTTCGTAGTGGACAGAAACCAATTCGCATGCGTCTTCTGCAACAGCACGGCTGCTCGCAACTACCATGACAACTGGTTCACCTTGCCAACATGCCCTGTCAACCGCCATTGGGTTTTGTGGCGCAGATTTCATACCTTCAAAACAAACCAGAGTACCAACCCAAGGCCCTGTGCACATCTCCGAGAGTTCTTCACCCGTCATTACCAGTGCTACACCAGGGTGTTCCTGTGCGGCCTTAATATCTATCGATAAGATCTTTGCATGCCCGTAGGGGCTTCTTACGAACGCTGCGTGAAGAGTACGGTGTGGCATAATATCGTCTGTATAGCGCCCTCTACCTGCTACAGCTCGTTTTGCGGCATCGCGTGACAGGATACGTCCCACGTAACTGTTAGGACGGTCTAGCAGATTTATTTGGGTTTCCTTGCCCATTATTTACCGTCCCTTCAAGCGGTTGTTGATGGTTGTCTCAACAGCATCAATAATAGCGTGATATCCTGTACAACGGCAAAAATTGCCCGATAAATGATTTCGAATATCGTCTCTGCTTATGGGTTTAGTGGTGCGCAAAAGTTCAGCTGCGGTGACCAACATCCCTGGTGTACAGTAACCGCATTGCATAGCATTTCTTTCCACAAAGTTCTTTTGCAGATCTTCTATCTCCTTAGTTTCTGTGAGTCCTTCTACCGTGACGACATCGGCGCCATCGGCCTGGACTGCGAGCATCAGACAGCCGCGTACGACTGCATTATTCACCCGAATGGAGCACGCACCACAAACACCATGTTCACATCCTAAATGAGAACCAGTGAGGCCTAATTCCATTCGAAGAAAATCTACAAGATGTTGGCGAACCGGAACGGTCTTGGTAATTTTCTCACTATTGACGGTAAGAGTGATTTCCATCGTAATTTCACTCATTACTCTGTCTCCGCTTGGTCTAGGGCAGTTCTAAGAACTCTTCCTGTGAGTACATTTTGTAAATGCAGTTTCATGGCTGAACCACCTTGTAGGTTCTCCATTGGATTCAGGTCGTCGTTTAAGGATTCAGTTACAGTTTTGCAACAATCTTCTGACCATGTTTTTCCAAGCATTGAGGCTATAGTGTTTTTTGCAAGAGTGGGTTTATCTTCACTGCCAAAATAGACTAATTTTAAATTTTTAAATGTTTTGTCTTTGACCTGAGCAAGACAGGCTATACCGGCCATGGCAAAGTCGCCATGCCTTTGAGCTAGTTCCATAAATACTGAAATATCCTCAGGGCGTTCCACTGGAATAAGAATTTCGACTAATAGCTCGTTTGGTTTCCGCTCGGTCTCATATAGCCCTTTGAAGAAGTCTTCGGCGGCAATTTCTCGTCTGCCTTTCAAGCTTTCAACCACCATAATGGCGCCTAAAGCAAGGGCGCAGGCCGGCATTTCGGCAGCAGGGTCAGCTAGGGCAATACTACCTCCGATGGTCCCGCGGTTTCGAACTGCAACATGTGCGACATGGGGCATCGCTTTGCTTATTAGAGATAAATGCTCAGAAATTATGGAGGATTGAGCAACGTCTATGTGACGGGTAAGAGCTCCAATTTTAACGATTTCGCCTTCGAGAGTAATTCCTTCAAGGTCCTGCAGTCCATTAATATCAATAAGCGTATTGGGCTGTGAAAGGCGCATATTAAGGGTTGGCATAAGGCTCTGTCCTCCTGCAATGATACGCCCTTCCTCACCTAATTCATCTAATAGTTCTAGCGTTTGTTGTAATGAATTTGCCTTTATATAATTAAATTTGGGCGCCTTCACGCCTTCCTCCTTCTTAGAGTTCAAAAATTAGATGACATGCCATGTTCTAATGGTCCCACCTTAAGCTTTGAAGCGCAAGAAGAAGAACAAACATTTTTTTCCGTTTTCAATCGTATCAAAACAAGGTAACCATAAATTGTATAAAACCTGTCTGGAGAAACTGACGTGGCGAATAAAGATTTAAGAAACTGGATCGATGAAATTCAAAATTCAGGGGAATTGCATAAAATTTCGGGGGCAGAACCTAAGGAAGATATTGGCGGTATTGTTGATATTGTTCAGCGTAAAATGGGAAACCCAGCGCTTATCTTCGATGACATTCCGGGGTTTCCCAAAGGCCATAGAGTGCTAGCTAATCTCCTGACCTCTACACCGAGAATTAATTTAGCTCTCGGGCTACCAGTTGATGCCTCAGAAATGGAATTGGTGCAGTGGTGGCGTAAATATATGAGTGATGCTCCTTCGATTCCGCCGAAGCAGGTAAATGGCGGCCCACTTTTAGATAACGTTTTGGAAGGTGGAAATGTTGACTTAACATCTATTCCAACTCCCGTCTGGCATGAACATGATGGTGGGCACTTTATTGGAACCGCCTGTATGGTGGTGATGAAAGATCCGGATAATGATTGGATTAACTATGGTACCTACCGAATGCAAGTTCATGAAAAAAATGTGGCCTCAGTGATGATGTCTCCGGGTAAGCACGGTCGACTGATTATGGAAAAATATCATTCCCGAGGTGAGCCATGCCCGGTCGCAGCTGTGTTTGGTATGCATCCAGCTTTATTTATGCTTGCAGGCCTTGAGATCCCATATGGAAAAAGTGAATATGAAGCCGCCGGGGGAATATTCGGCGACGCCGTTGAAATTATAAATATGCCTAAAACTGGCCTGCCCGTGCCCGCGAATGCTGAAATTTCCCTAGAAGGTTTCATTCACCCAGATGATGAAGTGGTCGAAGGCCCACTGGGGGAATGGACCGGTTACTATGCTGGAGGCCAGAGACCAGAGCCCGCAATTCGTGTGGAAACAATGATGCACAGGGACAAACCCGTGCTCATGGGGGCTGTACCGGCAGTGCCGCCGAATGATAATACTTATTACCTTGGTCATTATCGTTGTGGTGCTGTTTGGTCACAACTGGAGGCAGCCGGTATCCCCGAAGTTAGGGGCGTATGGGCACACGAGGCGGGAGGAAGCAGATTCTGGCTTACGATTTCGATTAAGCAATTATATGGAGGGCATGCCAAGCAAGCGGGGTTGGTGGCATCTCAGTGCTTGGCGGGTGCCTACTGTAATCGCTGGACCGTGGTTGTGGACGAGGATATAGACCCAACTAATGTCAATGATGTCCTTTGGTCCATGTGTACAAGATGTGATCCCCGTGAAGATGTTGAGATTGTTTCGGGAGGTTGGAGTTCACATCTGGATCCAATGTGTTTTGATGACGAAACTGATCGCCGTAATGCCCGTGTAGTGGTTGATGCCTGCATCCCATTCCGCCGTCAGGAAACTTTTCCGATTGTTGCACGTAACAGTCCCGAGCTAGATTCCCGTATACGTGAGAAATGGGGAAATATTTTACCGGATAGTTTTGTTAAGGCCGTACAATAAGCCTCCGTATCTTTGAATAGTGCTTAAATGAAACATAACCAGTGTGTGCCGCCTGAATGGTGCTTGCCGGGGTGTATTGGACGATTATGACGATACTAGATGAAGTGCGGTAAAAGTATTAAAGATTAATAATAAAATTTTATTTTTACCTTAAATTTTTCATGATAATGAGTGTT
>DEBE01000143.1:7283-7411 GCA_002348425.1 Alphaproteobacteria bacterium UBA2964
TCAGGAAACTTTTCCGATTGTTGCGCGTAACAGTCCCGAACTCGATTCACGTATACGTGCGAAATGGGGGAATATTTTACCAGATAGTTTTGTTAAGGCCGTAAAATAAGCCTCCGTATCTTTGAATA
>DEBE01000143.1:7582-11739 GCA_002348425.1 Alphaproteobacteria bacterium UBA2964
TATGTTCTAGAGACGAACTTTTGCCATAATTGAAATTTATGTTGTTCTGATGAAAGATTTTAAATTTGGTGTTCTATTTTTATTAGTGACTTATTTGTTTTCTTTTCCGTTCGAAAATTACGTAAGTGCCCAATCCGATGTTGAGAAAAAGAACCGTGTCTTGATGTCTCATGTGCAGCTCAGTCATGCGGGAGCTAAAGGTGATGTTAAAAAGCGGATGGAAAACATGAAGGCTATAGGCGCTGAAATGAAACGAATAGGGGTAATAGTCCGGGGTCGAAATCCTTTTGATGGCTCCATAGTAGCGGCAGCCTCAGAGCGAATAGCCCTAAACGGGCGGGGAGCGATTAGGTTGTTTTCTAAAAATAGTCTTGAACGGCCTAGTAGGGCCTCGCCTAAAATTTGGGCGGAATGGGAAGAATTTTCCCGATCAATGAATGCTATGGTGAGAGCAGCAACAGTACTTGCCGAAGCCGGTCGCGCCGGAAATGAGGAGGCTGTGAAGTCGGGATATCGGGCGCTCGGGAAGACGTGCTCTGGATGTCATCGGAAATTCCGCGAAAGAAAGAAAAGGTATCCTTAAACTTTCTTTGAGAGCCAAATAGCTAATTTGGTTCCAGCTTTAATTGCTCTGGATAAAGTTTTGTGGCCTCTTGTTTCTTCCGCCCCTTCTTCAATAGCCTTATCTCTATGAGCTAACTCGTCCATGCGGAATTCCTCTATCACAGTGCGAAGTTCGTTTTCATCATCACCTAGCTGTTTTGCCTGACTTTCATAGTGTTCGTCGATTACTTCTTCCACGGCTTGAGTGCATGTCATAGCTGCTTTTGGGCCAAGAAAAGCCGTGCCGGCACCAAGCATAAAGCCTGCTACGTGCCATAATGGGGAAAGGGCGGTCGGTCGAACCTTACGGTCAGCAATTAATTGATTGAATTTATCCAAATGATGTTGTTCTTGTTCCATCATTTCTCTAATTGGGGCCTCGGCTTTTGTTCCAGAAAGAACAGCCAGCTGTCCTTGATAAATCCTAATTGCGCCGTGTTCTCCTGCGTGGTCCACACGAAGGATCGTTTCAACTATCTTCTCTGGATAGGGGTCACCAGGCATTCTATTTTCGCCGGTGACGTCTGATTGTTTTTGCTGATTTTTTTTCATAGTGTGGTTTTAGAAAATCTACATAGTGATGAAATCCCACAAATTAGGGAAAGTACTCCAGATATTAAAAAGTTATATCCAGCGAGAGAAATTCCAAACAAACTCCAGGCAACCTGATCACATCTTGCAAATGATTGTGCTAAAAGTTGGCGTCGGAGTTCTTCAATTGAGTTGCCGGTGATATTACCGGAACATCCAGTGGGCCCGGAAATCCAACCATATTCGATGGAGGCATGGTATACGCCGATTAGAGCAGTTGTTGCAAATGCAAGGGATATTATACCAAGTAATACTCTTCTTATATTGGGTAAAATTGGTAAAGAAGCAATTAGACATAAACCAAGCACAATGGCGTGGGGCCATCGTTGTGCATTACAAAGAGTACAAGATATCAAGCCAGCAGAATATTCAAGAATCAACGCGGTTATAAGAAGACTAGCCGATGCAATGGCAGCAATGATTACAGTATTGTAATGTTTAAATGGGGAGAAAGAACTAGTTTTCATAATAGAGATGATATGTGGCCTAAAAGGTCGAGGGTCAAGATAAACCGTTCTTTATAAGAAATATTCTACGATTACAAACCCAGCAATAACAAGGAGGACGACTGCTGCCAACATAAGGCCCAATCGCTTTTCAATAAAACTCCTGATTGAAGGGCCTAAAAAAAATAATAAACCAGCGACTAAAATGAACCGCAGGCCACGTGAAAATATAGAGGCTATAGTAAAAGTTGAAAGGTCAAGTTGTGTGGCCCCACTAGCAATTGTAATCACTTTATAAGGAAATGGAGTAGTGCCGGCTATAAAAACGATCCAGCTACCCAGTTCGTTGTAACGTTCCTGAAATTTGGCGAAAAGCGCCGTATATCCATAAAATTCTATGAGTGTTTTACCGACTGTATCATAAAGAAAATATCCAATGGCGTATCCAAATAGTCCACCTAGTACTGATGCCAGGGTGCATGCCATCGCAAGTACTAACCAACGTGTACGTGTCGCAAGTACCATCGGGATTAACAATAGGTCTGGTGGAATCGGGAAAACAGAGCTCTCGAGGAAGGAAATTACAACCAATAACCAAAA
The DNA here is from genome assembly GCA_002348425.1 of Alphaproteobacteria bacterium UBA2964. The sequence continues at coordinate 9,823 of DEBE01000143.1, forward strand.
AGCTTTGGGATGAGAAGAATAAGAAAAAACCCAGTCGTAAGATCGCTTTAGCAAGGCCAAACCTTTCAGAGCATTTGAACGGATATGTTTTTAGTTTATAAAAACTATAGAGTTACATTAATTCTTTCATTTAAATTTATATAATATAGATTTAAACGTGTTCTGTTTTTTCATGGAATAAAAGACGACTTTGCTTGACTATAGGGCATAAAATTGGTCATTTTGCATGCAATTGAGTCATCAGCCCCTCTGGCGGAATTGGTAGACGCGCTAGACTCAAAATCTAGTTCTCGCAAGGGAGTGCCAGTTCGATTCTGGCGGGGGGCACCATATTGTGGTTGTTTAGTCAACACGAATTAAAACTTTCCCGTCTAATGCCGTGAACCCAACGTAGGTAAAGGCAATTTTGGAATCATTAGAAAAATCCATCCATGCCCTGTGTTCGTGCAGCTTCCACCCGGGGTAATTAAAATATTCGTCGAATAGGATCATAGTTCCAGATCCAAGTCTTGATCCGATATTATCCAAAATAGCGGCGGTAGAGCTATAAAGATCGCAGTCAATGTGGGCAAAGCTCACTTTCCCATTCTTATCAACAAAAAATTCTGGCAGTGTTTCTCTAAATAGTCCGGGAACCAAGGAGACATTGGGGGGCACATTGGGTATTTTATTTTGTTTAAATGCGCCAGTGGTTTCTATATGGCCTGACCAATTTTCTGGCAATCCTTTAAAGCTATCAAATCCATAAACAGTTGTTCCACTAGGAACTATTGATGCTATCTCACTAATTGTTTTGCCGGTGGCAACCCCAAATTCCAAAAAAAGGCCATCTGCAGGCGAGTTATTAATAGCAAAATTGATTATATCGCGATGGGTCCTGAATATCTGTGCTTCTGGCATTTCAGCTTGCACAAAATCTGCAGATTCCGAGCGGGCTCTCATTTGCAATTCGTACAGCAAATTGCGAGCATAATACTTATAAAAAAATCTATCTAGGAGGCGTTGAGCTATGTTTCTTTTGGGTTTCAAAATGCTAACCCCTGAAATTGTTGCATTGCAATAAACTTTATAACCGAAACATACATAACCAAATTTACTGACACTAGCCTTTTTATAATTGACCTCAAGAAATAAAGGGGAGTTAAATTGCTTTAGGTAAATAGTTTTAGAAAATTAATCTTGATTCTGAGATTATTGAGAAAGAATTTCTCTTTTCTAGTTTAGGAGTCTTTCGTGTCAGGAAATAAAGTTTCTTTGTTGATTGTTGCTCACAATGAAGAGTCGCAAATAGCTGATTGCATAGGCAGTGGTGAATTTGCCGATGAGATTGTGGTAGTTTTAGATAGATCGACAGATAGGACGGGGTCTATTGCGGAACAATTAGGTGCAAAGCTTATAATGGGAGATTGGCCTAATGAAGGGGATAGGCGTTCACAGGGTATTTCAGCTTGTACTAGTGATTGGATATTGGAGCTTGATGGAGATGAACGTTTATCCAACAGCCTCGTTAAGGAAATTATTACGACACTTCCAGAAACCGAGTTTGATTATTTTATAATTCCATTTAGGAATTACGTCGCCGGCCGGCACATAAAATTTGGGTGGGGAGCTTATAACGGCGTTGCTGCCAAAGCAGCATTGTTTAGAAAAGGTAAAAAAAAATGGTGTAGTGGTACTGTGCATCCAAAAATTATATTGGACGGACGGCGGGGTAAAATGGCTTCAGAAATTGATCATTATGTTGATCAAGACTTATCTTCGATGTATCAACGCTTGAACAATTATAGCTCAGCAGCGGCAGCAGACAGTGTTGCTGCCAATGATGTTCCCTGCGGCTTAGAAGTATTCCGACGTTTTTTTAGTCGGTTTTTGCAGTCATATTTCGGTAAAAAGGGTTATCGCGAAGGTTATATGGGT
>DEBE01000249.1 GCA_002348425.1 Alphaproteobacteria bacterium UBA2964
AAGGCTTGGATCAATAAAGTTTCGCCGTCGGGTAGACGCTGACTTACGTGTCCGCTATATCCCAGAACACCTTCAAAGTTGAGAAGACGCGTGCAGGCGGCTACTTCTATTTTTGCAACTTCCACAGCGGAATTAGATTGTCCGTTCATCGCCACGCTCTCCTTAGGCCAGATAAGATAATGTGAGACCCTTGATCAGTTAAAAAAAAATGTAGAAATAAGTGTCTTGGACACTCCAACGACTGTCAAGCAAAGTAGTTATATGAGCAGCAAGATTCATTTGACGCGAGATATTAGAGTATATGAAGGAAATTCCGGCTGATAAAATACCCTGGAAGACACAGGCGGCAATATACGGGGCTGGACTGTTTAGTTTCACGATGGTTTTGATATCATCCTTAATTGTTGCTCTGTTAGCTGTGCAATTGACCGAGTCAGAGTTTCTTATTGGAGTCATTGTCGGATCCAGATATTTCCTCACGTTGGCGCTATCTATTCACGGCGGAGCGCTAATGGACCGGTTGGGTACCCGACGTGTCATGGTTGTATTTGCGATCGTGGCAGCCGTTACCCCTTTATTATTTCCGATAGCGCTTTGGTTGCCTTTTGGTTTGGCTATTACAGCTATCATTTTTCTGCAAATGGTGGCAGGTGTTTCCGATGCCATGGTTTGGGTTGGTGCTCAAGCACTCAGCGGGCATATTATGGGTGGACGTCCTCGCTACGTGGGGCGCATGACCTCGATTGTCAGGCTTGGGGCATTCTTTGGCCCTATAATTTTTGGAGTTCTATGGGATCAAACAAATGTGACAACAACCTTTGTTTTGATGGGAGTGTGGTCGGCTATAGGGTTTTGGTGTGTTTTAAAGATACCCAAAATATCTGAAGAAGGGATTCAAGTGAATCATGAGCCGTTAATCGTCTCTGACATTGTACCCCGATTAAAAGACTATATTGATGCCTTCAGACTAATTGCAATTCCTGCTGTAGCTCTAATTCTTTTGGCAACAATGGTAAGGATAGGTGCCACAGGCATTCAAAATTCATTCTACGTCGTATTTTTGCGTGATATCGAAATTTCTGCAGCGGTAATTGGCGTTCTTATTGGTATTGCGCAACTACTTGCCAGTGCTGGTTCTCTGCTAGCCTCCCCAATGGCCAGAGTAATACACCCACATTGGCTAGTTCTCTGCGCGGTATCGATGACAGTTATAACCATCGTATTAACTCCTCTTTTAGTATTTGGCACTGTGGTCTGGGTTACCTTGATTTTGTTGGCATTTGTAATTGGAATTCGAGGTTTATGTTTGGGTATTAGTCAACCTATGGAAATTTCCGTTTTGGGAAGGGCTATATCGATTAACGAACAGGGTCTCGGGGCAGGTTTGCGGACTACTGTTAATCGTTTGGCAAGTAGCTTAATACCGCCGTTAATGGGAGCAGTTGCAGAGTTTGTAGGTATTCAAAATAGTTTTTTTATCATGGGAGGATTTCTTTTAATTGTCCTCTTTTTCGCGGCTTTATTTGTGAAACAAAGTGATTCCTTGGGTAATAGGAAGAAGAGTGCAAGAAAATTCGAATGAGTGAAATGAAGATTTCTTTAAGAACCCAGCTTGCCGTCTATGGGTCTGGCATGTTCGCTAATAGCATGTCTAATATTTCGGGGCTAATTGTCCCACTTTGGGTTTCAACCTTCAGCTCTTCCGCAACACTCATCGGACTCGTGTTTGGGGCCCGTCATTTTTTACCACTCTTTTTATCGATTCATGGGGGTGCCCTGATGGATAGGCTGGGAACACGGCGCGTGATGCTAGTATTTGCCGTAATCAATGCTTTGGTGCCTCTTTTTTTCCCTGGTATGCCTTATATTTGGGCAGCAATATTTCTACAAACGATGGCTGGTCTAGCTACTTCGATGGGCTGGATGGGAGCGCAAACGCTTATTGGTCAGGTGATGCAAGGAAGCGCTGTACATGCTGGAAGGTTATCACTTGCACTTAGGCTAGGTCACCTTGTTGGGCCGCCCATGATTGGACTTTCATGGGATATTGGTGGTGCGTGGTGGGCCTTCTCGGTAATGAGTTTGTGGGCGTCGTTAGGTTTTTTTTCAGCATTGGCTCTGCCAGTCGAAAACAAGCGACATGAGGAAGTAAGAAAATTCTCGATTTCAAATATGGTTCCAAGGTCAAGTGATTACATAGCAGCTTTTAAGATGCTAACAATTTCGGCTGTTCTGTTCGTTGTCTTTATAACGATGATGCGTAACGCCGGAAATGTAGTCCAAACCGGTTTTTATGTTGTTTATCTTGATGAAGTAGTTGGCCTTTCCGGAGCCCTGATAGGTATATTAACCTCTGTGGCCGCGATCGCCGGTGGGATAGGTTCCTTATCTGTGGGTTTTCTCGCGAGGGTTTTTTCTCCCCACTGGTTATTACTTGCTACTGTAATGGGTTCAGTAATTTGTATATGTATCACCCCTGTTCTCGGGACTTTTGTGTTTTTTGCGGTTGCAATTACCCTGCGCGGAGCTTTTCTGGGGGTGAGCCAACCACTTATGATTTCTATTTTGGCAAAAGCTAGCGATTTGAAGGTGCAGGGCACCAGCGTCGGCCTTAGAAATACTGCTAATAGGCTTACCGGATTCCTGGTCCCTCTCTTCATGGGGGTGCTGATAGATCTTTTTGGTTTGGCAAATGGATTTTACGCAATTGGCATTATTGTCTTCACCATGCTCTTCGTATCGGGGTTTTGGCTTTCAAGACAGAAAGACATTGCCGGTGGAAAGCAATAAAATATAACAATGAGTGCAGAACTTCGAAGAATCCCTTGGCGAGTACAAGCCGGGATTTATGGTGCGGCAGCCTTCAGTAATACCATGCCCAATATGGGGTGGGTTGTCGTACCCATCTGGCTATTATTGCAAGGAGTTCCCGATTGGCTCATCGGTATCACTATTGGCTGTAGACATATAGGACCGATGTTACTTGCTATTCACGGCGGTGCTGTAATCGATCGGCTTGGGGCACGTCGGGTTATGCTTTTTCTAGCCATCATCGGAGCCCTTACACCCTTTCTCTACCCTGTAACGCCCTTCATTTGGGCTATAATAGTTCTTCAGTTGATTACCGGTCTTGTCGACGCTCTAGGTTGGGTAGGGGCACAAACTCTCGTGAGCAAGGTCATGAAGGGTGATGCCAGATATACAGGACGCATGTCATTTTGTACTCGCCTCGGCCTATTAATAGGGCCTGCTATTAGCGGAGTTGCATGGGATTACCTAGGCCCTTGGGGTGGATTTGGACTGATTGGTGTGTGGTCCGCCGGTATTTTATTTTCCGTTTATTTGCTTCCTCGAGACATTGAGCAGCAGGGCTACAACAAAGATAGAGTCGAATCAAAAACCATTACACTTAGAGTCTTAACGCCCAAAGTTTCTGATTATCTTAAGGCATTTAAGCTCCTTGCACTGCCAACAATCTTCTTTGTCTTGACGATGTCTCTTCTCAGACATTTGGGTGGAGGTATTCAGGCTTCATTTTATGGTGTTCATTTGAAGGATATTGGAATTTCCGCAACAACAATAGGCTTTTTGATTTCGATTAACGGAGCCTTTGGACTAGTTGGATCGTTATCTGCGGCACCTATGCAGAGGTATTGCAAAGATCACTGGCTCCTAATATTTTTAGTTACCGTGTCGATTCTTTTTATCACTATTACACCCATACTTAGTGATCACGTCATCGCTTTGATGTTTGCATCAGGCCTCAGAGGTTGGGCCATGGCTGCAAGCCTAGTTTTTATAATTTCGATGATTGCTCGTTATGCGGAAAGAGAAATGCAGGGCAGGGCGATGGGTCTCCGAGTGACTCTTAACCAAATGACATGGTTCGTTGTCCCAGTAATAATGGGGTTTGTTGCTGAAATTTTTGGCAGAGAGGATAGCTTTTACGTCATCGGTTTTACAGCAATTATATTATTAGGATTATTGACGCTATGGACGTATCATCGGAAGATTTTTCATAAACTAATCTAGTAACTGGTTCTGTCTGTGAATTCTTTTTTGACCTATTTTTTTATGAAACAAATTAACTTGGGTTTGTGAGATGGTTGATTCAGTTGACTCAATTGTTATCGGAGCAGGTGTTGTGGGACTGGCTATTGCCCGCCGTCTTTCTATGGCAGGTCGGGAGGTTATTGTTCTGGAAGCAATGGACGCTATAGGAACGGAAACGAGTTCTCGAAATAGCGAAGTCATTCATGCCGGGATCTACTATCCAAAGGGTAGTTGGAAAGCCCAGTTTTGTGTGGATGGAAAAAAAGCAATTTATCATTATTGTCAAACTCATGGAGTGGAGTATCGCAATTGTGGAAAATATATTGTTGCTACCAGCGAAGAACAGATCACTGAACTTGAACGTTTAAAACAAGCGGCAATTGATAATGGCGTGGAGGATTTGGAGTGGCGTTCTCCATCAGACGTAAGTTCTGAGGAACCTGCTGTATTTTGTGTTAAAGCTTTGTGGTCTCCTTCTACGGGCATTATTGATAGTCACGGACTAATGCTGGCTTATCAGGGTGACGCGGAAGCGGCTGGCGCGACAATCGCCTTTAATGCGCCGGTTGAAGGTGGGCGCATTGGGGATGATGGGATTAATTTGTCTATCGGAGGGAACTTTCCGATGGAAATTAAAGCACGGGTAGTCATAAACTCGGCAGGTCTGCATGCGCAAAAAGTGGCTGCATGCATCAAAGGCATACCAAAAGATACGATACCCCCTTCATATTATGCTAAGGGGAACTATTATTCGCTGCTAGGAAAACCGCCTTTTAAAAGACCGATATACCCAGTTCCTGAAAAAGCTGGGCTTGGCGTGCATGTAACTGTCGACCTTGGTGGCCAGGTTCGTTTTGGTCCTGATGTCCAATGGATTGATGAAATTAATTACGACGTTGACCCTAATCGTGCTGAAGCATTTTATGAAGCAGTCAGAGCCTACTACCCTGATTTACCCGATGGTTCTATTCAGCCTGGTTATTCAGGAATTCGTCCAAAAATCCAAGCGCCTGGTGAAGCAGCTCGTGATTTTCTGGTTCAAGGGTCCGAGGTTCACGGTGTTAGTGGTTTGGTAAATCTCTATGGGATTGAATCACCCGGGCTGACCGCATCTTTGGCAATTGCCAACAGAGTTGCATTGTTATTGGGAATAAATGAACCTTGCGAACTGTGATTTATTTTCATGATTTTAAATCTAGCCTCTTGACAAAAATCTAGTGATTGAGCAAATCCTAACAGGTTTTTTTTTTGGACTAGCTGCAAAAAGTGAAACTTATGTAAAATTCGCCTTTTGTTTGGTTATTGTTCAAGGAAGAGGTAACAGGAAATTGTCATTTAAACGGTAAAGTGTCGAAAGGGGATGCAGAAAATGGATCTCATGCTCCAAATAGAGGGGCTAACTAAGCGGTTTGGTTTGTTCACCGCCGTTGACAATATTAGCTTCAATGTCAATCGCGGCGAAGTGCTCGGGTTCTTAGGCCCTAATGGTGCTGGTAAAACAACTGCTATGCGAATGGTTACCGGATTTTTGACCCCTAGTGGTGGCACCGCCTATGTAGGGGGGCATGACGTAATTACGGCACCCTTAG
>DEBE01000038.1 GCA_002348425.1 Alphaproteobacteria bacterium UBA2964
TTTTTTGTAATTAAAGTTGGTGTTGCTGTGACAATTGTTGCGCCCGCATGATCTTTCGGCTTTACTAGCACATCACCGATCATTCCAATCACTACTACAACCAATGCCACAGCTAAAACAGCGCCGACAATTTTATTAATTTCAAAAGAAGACATTCAATATACTCAGTTTGTCACAACACTAATTTTAGCATAGAAATTGTATCAAAAACTATAGTTACTGCTCCAATTGTTTGATAATTCTTTTAAAACGTGCCACTTGGCGACGTGGCATGTTGCCGCATATTATCTTTAAACTGGAATTAAACAAGAAGTACTAACATTGAGCTATAATGAAAGGTTATTTTTTTGAATCCTGTTATTATCATTCCTACGCGTTTATCTTCAACACGTCTTCCAAACAAGCCACTAGCAACGATTGCCGGTCAGCCAATGATTCTTCACGTTCTCAGACGTGCTGAAAAAAGTGGTGTTGGACCAGTAATTGTTGCTTCCGGTGATAGGAAGATTGCAGATTTAATAAATCAAGCTGGTGGCACTGCTGTTATTACGGATCCTAATTTACCCAGTGGCTCTGATAGAGTATTTGAAGCATTGGAAAAGTTCGATCCTACTAGCAGCTTCGATGTGATAATAAATTTACAAGGTGACCTTCCAACAATTGACCCTAATATCATTCAAACTGCATTTAAATCCCTTAATAATTCCTTGGTGGATATAGGAACTCTTGCGACTGAAATTAAAGATAATGGTGAGAAAGAAGACCCCAATATTGTAAAGGTCGCGGTATCGTTCCCTTCAGGACAGACAATAGGGAGGGCAATTTACTTCAGCCGAGCTATTGTACCTGCTGGTGAGGGGAGCCATTATCATCATATCGGTATTTATGCCTACCGGCGTGAGGCCTTAAAAAACTTTGTAGCCTTGCCCGAGAGTTCCTTGGAGAAGAGAGAAAAATTGGAGCAGTTAAGGGCATTAGAAGCGGGTATGCGTATAGATGTTTCTCTCGTTGACACTTTTCCCGACGGTGTCGATACTCCCGCTGATTTGGAACGTGTTCGAAGAAAACTGGAAATATAAGTTATGACGAGTGCAGCGAAACCTAACAATGCAGTAGTTTTTCAGGGATTACCCGGTGCTTATTCTCACCTTGCTTGTTGCGAGGTTTTCCCGGATATGCATGCTCTTCCAGCACAAACATTTGAAGACATGTTTGCTGCCGTCAGAAAAAAGAAAGCTAAATTAGCTATGACCCCCATAGAGAATTCGGTAGCAGGCCGTGTGGCAGACATACATCGTTTGCTGCCCGATTCCGGTCTTTTTATTGTTCGGGAGTACTTTATGCGGGTTAATCATCACCTGCTTGCACCAAAAGGAGCAAAATTAAAATCGCTTCGACTTGTCCGTAGTCACGTACATGCTCTAGCACAGTGTCGGGATATGATCCGCAAGTTGGGCGTTGAAGCAATTGTACATGCGGATACGGCAGGCGCTGCAAAGGAGCTTGCCGAGCGTGGCGACATTCAGGAGGCCGCGATCGCATCCAAACTAGCGGGAGAAATTTATGGCTTGAAATCCCTTAAGGCTAATATTGAAGATGCTGACCATAATACTACAAGATTTGTGGTTTTGGCTCGCAGGCCCGAAAAACAACCTAAGAATTCAGGAAAACTGGTAACTAGCTTTGTATTTCGAGTTAGAAATGTTCCAGCGGCTCTCTTTAAATCTCTAGGCGGCTTTGCGACCAATGGTGTTAATATCACTAAGCTAGAGAGCTACATGGTGGATGGGACCTTTAATGCGACACAATTTTTTGCTGATGTTGAAGGGCATCCAGAGGATACAAACCTGAGACTAGCCCTAGAAGAGTTGAAATTTTTTTCAGATGAGATACGAATTTTGGGTACTTATCCGGCTGCGACCTATCGACAACAAGGCTAGGTTGATTAATTAGCCTTTGTTTTTCAAAGCCCATTCAGAAATTAAGCGCCTTGCAATAGAAACCGAATGGGGTTTTTTTCTGTAGGCTATAGCTTCTTCAATTAGTTCGGCCCGTGTAAACCATCTTGCCTCCGCAAGTTCATCATCGGTTATATGTATCTCATCACTAAGCGCTTCTGCAAAAAACCCCAACATCAAATTGGAGGGATATGGCCAAGGCTGAGAGGAGTGATACCTGATATTTGTAATTGGTATGCCAACCTCTTCCATCACTTCCCTTTCTACGGCCCCCTCTATTGTCTCCCCTGGTTCTACGAAACCGGCAAGGATGGAAAAGCGGTCATTTGGCCAATCTTTTTTGCGCCCTAAAATTATTTTATCGCCTGAACTAACTAACATAATGACGGCCATATCTGTTCGCGGGAAATGTTGGGCATTGCAATCTATATTGGTACATTGACGCATATGGCCACCATCTTTCGGGACCGTTGGACTGCCACAGCGGTTACAAAATTGATGGGTTTTATGCCATTGAGCCATAGCCCTAGAATATGCGAGAAGGCCACCATCTTTTCGGGGTAGGTCAAGACTTATATCCCTTATATCAGTGAAATCACCAATTGCTTGAAGTTCGGGTATTGCTTTTGGGTCATCTATAAATGAAATATCTACAGAAAAATATGGAGTTCCATTGCGGTAGCCCAGAAAGACTAATTGCGGTTTTTGTTCCAAAATTTTGGTAATTTCATCAATTGTAAGTTGCCCGACCTGAGGCTTAGCGGATTTATGGCTTATGAGATTTTGCGTTCGCCAAACAGGCAATACGATAGCATTATGCTTTTCTTGTTGTTCTGAAAGCCATACCGAATCGCTACGTCGTTCCGCCATGCGATTCAGGCCTGTTTCTGCATAAAAATTTGGTGATTTCATGAATGTAACCTTGCACAGCGGACGTATTGACGCAATGTGGTATCAAAATTGTTTAGGAACTTGGGAAGAATGTAAAAATTCTGATATAATACATATGGGAGGTTGGCAATGGACAGGATCCTCGCCAACCCGGTCAGGTCCGGAAGGAAGCAGCCGTAACGAGTGTTTCTTGGGTCATTAGTCCAGCCTCCCACTATTGCGTAAGAGTTTGAGGTCTTAAATTTGGACGTACGTTAATTGGGAGCTAGTTATATTGGCAGCTGAAGAAGATACGCCGTTTAAACCATACAGGGTGCTCGCTCGTAAATACCGCCCTAAAACTTTCTCGCAACTGGTTGGTCAAGATGCGATGGTGAGGACGGTCACAAATGCTATTCAATCAGATAGGCTTCCCCACGCTTTTATTTTAACCGGTGTTCGTGGCGTAGGAAAAACAAGCACTGCACGAATTATTGCAAGAGCGTTAAATTGTGTTGGCCCAGATGGAAATAGTGGTCCTACATCTGACCCTTGTGGGATTTGTCCGCATTGTAAAGCAATTACAAATGATCGACATGTGGATGTCGTTGAAATGGACGCCGCTAGCCGCACTGGGGTAAATGATATTAGAGAACTGATAGAGGGTGTCAGGTATCGGCCAATTGATGCGCGATTTAAGATCTATATCATAGACGAGGTACACATGTTGTCTTC